>CBFCZM010000044.1:0-11551 GCA_965602565.1 uncultured Anaerolineae bacterium | reverse complement strand
ACGACAACTGCATCGCGGGGAACTTACAGGGCTTATACGGACCGGTCGGAGTCAATGCTCAGGGGAACTGGTGGGGGTCGCCCCTCGGTCCACGGAATGACACGTGCGACCCATTGGGGGCAGGGGATCTTGTGACAGGCAGTGCCGTCCGCTATCCATTCCTGGAACAGGGTAATTGCGATCGCCGGGTCACCAACCTTACCGTCTACAAGGTAGAGGTAACCCAAGCAATTCAGACACCTAGCAACACAGTGCCCCTCGTGGCCGGAAAGCCCGCCGTCGTTCGCGTCTATCCCGGTTCAGCCACTGGGGCTGTCAGCGGCGTAGGCGGCAAGCTTGTCGTAAGGCGTGGTGAAACGCAGCTGGGAACGCTGCAGAGCGGGGTCGCTGTTGACACGATATACATCGCGCCCGCGTGCTCAAGCTACGCTGAGTACACGCTGCGCTCCCTGCGAGAGCATAGTCTCGTCTTCAAGCTGCCCGCGGAGTGGATGACCGGCACCCTCACGCTGAAGGCCGAGGTCAACCCGGCGCACAGCATCGAAGAGCGTGATTATGGCGACAACACCGGGGCGCTGACGGTGACAGTTCGCCAGGCGCCGCACCCGGTGCGGATCGGTATCGTCCCCGTCAACCCACCCGGCGCGCAGCGACAATCCACTGAAACCACAGATGTCGCAGCGTTGCTGCAGATCGGGGCGCTGTTCCGCACGATCTATCCGGGCGACACGGTAACCTTCACGATTCTGCCGACCGTCGACTGGCCCTATGCTCTCCCGGAGCCGTCACTTGACCCCGACTCCGCCAAGAATGGGTCCCTACTCCTCAATGTGCTGGGCTTAGCTCAGCAGAGGCTGCGGGCCGAGGGTGGCTGGGATGGACCAGCGATCGACCAAATGCACGGCGTGATTCTGGGCGCCGACATTGAACACAGTCGATCCGAACCCACCGTTGAAGGTGGCCGGGGCACTGTCGCCTACAGTGCGAACGATCAAGTCGTCTTGGCCGCTGCCCTGAGCGTCAACTTGGGCCGGACGCCTTGGCCGAACTGCTCCCACATCATCGGAGACTGGGGATACAACCTCGTCACAGACAGACCTGTGCCCCCTGACACCCTCAGCGCGTTCTGTTTGCCGGAGAACCCCGCGGATGCCAGTCTGTACACACCGCCCTATGACCCGAGCCAGTTTTGGGCTGGCCTCACAGGGTACCAGGAGTTGCTCACCTACAACACTGGAACATCAACCACAGGCATCGCCCGCACTCAAACAGCCGACCCAGAGACATACGTGCTGGTGGGCGGTGTTGTGAACTACAATGGTGAGGTGGTGCTGATGCCGGCGTGGCAGGTCACTGCCCTCGAACTACCACTCAACCCGCCGGTCGGCTCAAGGTACTGCCTGGAGCTGCTCGACGTGGGGGACACGGTGCTGTCGAGTCACTGCTTCGACCTAAAGTGGCCCACAGAGTACTGGAAGCGCTGGCAGGGATTTGAAATCGCGTTACCCTTGACCGGGACCCCTTCGCGTATCGTGTTGTGGCAGGGAAGCACCGAATTGGGCAGCATCCCCGTCAGCGCTGCCGCGCCGTCGGTAACCATCTCCGGTGGCGGAGTTGCCCGACAGGCCGCGACTTCTGTCCTACCCATCTCCTGGTCCGGCCAGGATGGCGACGGAGATGATTTGGTCTACAGCGTGCTCTACAGCACCGACAATGGGGACACCTGGCTGCCGGTTGCCGCTAACTTGACCGAAACCCAGTATGATCTCAACCTAGCTGAGGTCCCCGGCGGGGCACAAGTCTGGGTGCGCGTGGAAGCCAGCGACGGCTTCCACACTGCAATGGACACCCTGGGGCCCTTCGTAGTCGATGACCACGATCCACTGGCGGCGATCGCCCAGCCGCCGACAGGCAGTATCGTTTCACCCACGCTGACGCTCCTCGGCTACGGCTATGACCAGGAAGATGGCGAATTGGCAGGGGCGTCGCTGGTATGGACATCCGATCGGGAGGGACAGCTGGGGACGGGCTCAATGGTCTTCGTGCAAGATCTGCTGACCGGCACACACCGCCTGACCCTGACCGCGACCGACAGCCTGGGGCACAGCGCTGCGGCCTCGGTGCTTGTGGGTGTCGAGGCACCCATCGAATCGCAGCAGTCATTCGTGTTCCTGCCGCTGGTTCTGCGCCGGTAGCCATTGCGACGAGTAGGTCTGCTCCACCACTTCTCGGCCAAGCTGGTCCAGTGGACAAGCAGCGTTGGTCCGATACTGGGGGCCGGACAGCGTAGGAGAGTGAGGGGAAAGGCGCATCTCCGCGCCTGGGGAGGGTGAGGGCCCTCCTCCCTAGTACAGCCTCTCAATCACCTCTCGCGTGACATCAACCCAGCGCCACACGCGATCAGGATCGTGCTGCACCGTCTCCACGTCCTTGAGCGTGATGTCGACGTGGCAGTCGCCGCACGCCTCCAGATCCCGCGTGAGCATCTCGCGGACGCGACTCGGATCGAAGCCGTAGCCCACCATCTCGGTGGGGCTGGGGCGGTAGCTCAGCACGTAGTCCTGGCCGATCTGCTCGGCACAGCGCGCCACATTCGCCATGGGGGAGACGGCGATGCGCCGCAGGTTGGGGATCTGACGTAGTACGTCGATCTTGCGCGCCAGGTCCTCACAGCAGCCGTACGCGACCAGGCCAAAGGGCGTCATCAACGGCAACTGGTATTGGAGCATAAATTCGTCGAACTGCTGCGGTCCGACCGCCGTGGTCTCCTGCGAGGCGACAAAGGTCCACAGATCCTTGCGCGACACCGGATCGCCGTTGGGCGCCGGATCGGCCAGCTCCTCGGCATAGGGCATAGCCTGGTTCTGGTGGGCGCTCAGCGACCAGTCGCCGGCGCGCTCCGCCTCCTCGTGCGTCCGCAGAATGCCGTCGCGCATATGGGCCAGGAGCCGACGCAGCCATTCGGGCCGGTCCATCATATCCCACATCATCTGCTCCAGCCCGCGCAAGTAGGCAAGCTCGGTGGAGATATCGCCGTTCCACATCCGGTAGGCCGGGGCGCGGTCCAGGTCGATAGTGACAAGGTCACCGACGGCCTCGGAGAGCTTGTCAAAGCGGCGCGCCGTCTCACCCTCATCGACCACGTGATGCGGGTCCGCCAGCAGTGCCAGATCCTCCTCCGACTTGAGGGGCGCGTCCCACACAAAGGAGCCGAGCTCACCATCGCTGTGTGTGCGCGGCGAAGCCAACCCCCAAACGCCGTCCGGTGGCGTCACGGTGGCCGCCTGCACGGTCAGCCAGGGCTCGAAGATGAAGTCGTCCTCGAAAGTGTTCCGGAAGATACTCTGGCGCAAGCTGTCCTCATAGCCGCGATAGAAAGGGTCGCCGCACTGCAACTCCGAGGCCGGCATCTCGCGCCAGGCGAAGGCGCGCACGTAGATCAAAGGCCGACGGCCCGGGCGCGGGCGCTTCAGGCTGTTGTGGCGACGCCACAGATCCCGGCGCTCATCCATCACAGGCCGATTGCAGATCTCGACGTACTGCCGTGTCAGATCGCGCAGAATCGCAATATCGTCCATAGTCCTCGCTTATCTTCGCAGTGCCGGGCGGCCCATGATCGCCCTGCCTGATCTCGCATCTATCAAGCTCTCGGCCGCAAGCGCCCCGCGCAATGGTCTGGCTCTGCTCGTCTCCTGGCTGCCGGGAGAAGGGTAGGCCGTTCCGACGGCACGGGTGAGGGCCCCTCACGCCAGTATCGCAGGCACCCCCACCAACGTCTCAGCGAAGCGCGGCGCATCCGGATGATACCGGCGCACCAGGATCGCCGGTATGCCGGCAGCCTCGGCGCCTTGAACGTCGGCTCGGTAGCTGTCGCCGATCATCCAGACATCCCCAGCCCTGCTGTCAGTCTCGCCCATGTGCATCTCGTCGAGTGCCAACTCAAAGATACGTGGGTGCGGCTTCTCATATCCCAGGTCAGCCGAGTTGAAAACATGGGCGAAGTAGGCGATCAGGCCCACGGCCTGCAGGATGTCGGGGAACTCCGGCACGTGGTTGGAGAGAATCACGTGGGTCCAGCCATCGGCAGTCAGCGCGTCCAGGACCGGCACGACATCGTCGAACCGCCGCCAGCGCGCCGGATTCAGATAGGTCGAGCGCACCATGCGCGCCAGGGCCTCCGCCTGCCCAGCCTCGAAGCCGACACGGCGATAGGCCCGCGCGAAAGTCTCCTCCAACGCCGCCCACCAGAGCTCCGCCGTGCTCAGATGCAAATGGGGCTCCTCAGGCACATGCCATGGGAACCCCGACTGCGTGTGGATGCGAAGCTGCTCATAGGTGACGCCACTCCCTGGCGCCTCACGCTGCATGACCTCGAAGAGCGACGCCGTCCACGCACCGCCCTCACGGTAGCCCAGCGTGCCATCGAAGTCCCAGATCAGCAGCCTCATCGCCCTCCCTTGGAGCCCCGGAGAGAGTCCTATACAGGGATCGGCCTCTCCTGCGGCGACAACCCGTCGGGATCATTGATGACGGCTCCTTCGGGCGCCGGTACCTTACCTTTGAGCAATGGATCATCCGTCTCGTGCATCCAGGCATCCAGACGCTCGCGGAGGTCGTTCAGCACATCGCCGGCCCGGGGATCGCCCACCAGATTGTGCGCTTCGTTGGGATCAAAGATGAGATCAAAGAGCATCTCGTCGTCAGGTACCGTACCGGCCCAGCCGTGCTCCAGCCAGACATCCTTGCTCAGGCTGTCATCGCAGTTGGGCAGGATGGGATGGCCACGGCTCTCGAAGCGTCGGATGTACTTCCACCGTGTGGTCCGGATCGCGCGCATCGGCTCGTAAGCCGCGTGGTAGTTGACCTCGGTGAAGATCGCGTCGTGCACCGCGTCGACCTCGCCGCGAACCAAAGGCATCAGAGAGCTGCCCTGCAGCCACGCGGGCGGTTCGATCACCAGGTAGTCGCACAGCGTCGGGAAGATATCGATGTGGCCGACCAGGCCCTCGACGACGTGCCCCCCCTCGAAGCCGCCGGGCCCCCGCATCATCAGCATAACGCCGGTGCCGTGGTCGGTGAGGTTGCACTTCATCCCCGGGAAGGCAATCCCGTGGTCCGTCGTGCAGATCACCAGGGTGTTCTTGTCGAGCCCCGTGCGCCTGAGCGCATCAAAGACCACACCCATCTTGTCGTCGACCACACGCGCGCTGGTCATAAAGCGGGCCATATCCTCACGTGTCTCCGGGGTATCCGGGAGCGGCGCCGGAGGACGGCAATAGCGCGGATCGCCGGCATCTGTCACCGGGCCGAATTCCCGGTGCGTATCGCCGAAACCCACCGCCAGGAAGAACGGCGCGTCGGGAGCAGATTCCAGATACTCGACGGCACGCTCGTGGGCATCCCTGTTGCCGAGCCACTTGTCATAGCCGATGATCTGCCACGGCTCGCCCTTCGCGTGCGAGGTCACATGCTGTACACCGGTCAGGACCGTCGTGTAACCGGCAGCACGCAGCGTATGCACGATGTGCTGCCCGTAGTCGTTCAGCGACCAACCGCGGTGTGCCAATCCCGTCATCCCGTTGTTATGGGGATACATACCGGTGAGTAGCGTTGACCGGCTGGCGGAACAGGTCGGATTCGCGCAGAAGGCGTTCCGGAAAAGCACACCCTCTTCGGCAAAGGCCTGCAGGTTGGGCGTCGGCACGGCATAGCCGTAGGGCTGCACGTATCGAGCGATATCGTGCGTGTGGATATAGAGGATATTGGGGCGTTGTGTGTTGTCGCGACTCATCATGCCTCCTCGTTGCTGGATAGGACTACTCATCAACATACCGGCGGCAGGATTCCAACCACTAAGCCACGCGAGTCTTCACGAATCAGAAGGAAAGATCAGTGTAGATTCGTGTAGATTGGTGGTTAGGTATCCATCTCTGCTCAGGTAGCGCGGACCTTGACCACGCGAGCTATGTCATAACCCACCTGCACCTCGATATAGCCATTGAGCAACGCGTCCACCTCGCCATCACCGGTATCCACGAGCAACACGCCGACCTGCTGCAGCTTGTGCTCGGTAGCGACGACCACAATGTGGACCTTCCCCACCTGGCGGATCACCTCGGGGGTGAAGGGCTTGTTCCCCCGACCGAAAAGAAAGCCGTTGCCGCCCAACGGCGTCACCACGATCTTGCACTTGGGGTATTCCGCCAACAATGCCAGAATCCGGCGCTCATTGAGATCCAGCGCCACGATCTCGCCGTCATAGACAGCGTCAATCCCCAACAAGGTCTTGGGCAGGCCCAGCGCCTCTGAGATCGGCTGCACCGTGGTGCCGGGCCCCAGCAGGTAGAGGGTCGTGGCGTCCATGCGCTCCACGAGAGATGCCGCGATATCACGCTTGCCCTCCAACGAGTCCAGCGTCATGCGCGCCCCCTCCTTGCCGGGTTGGCGCAGGGACTGGATACTCGGGACGAGCAGATAGCCATAGTGCTGGGCTTCCAGACGGTTCTCACGGAAGGCGACCTCGTCGATGTCGAGGACCTCAGCCTCGGTCACATCGGTACCGCCATCAAAGGCGTTTACCATCTCGGCTGCAGCGCGCGGGCTCAACGCGAAGGCGCTGCTGTAGACCTTGACGCCGGCGGGCACGCCAACAACGGGCACGGTTGTCCCCACGGCGTCGAGGATATCCCGCGCAGTGCCATCACCGCCGACGAAGACGATCAGATCCGCGCCGCTGTCGACCATCAACCGTGCCAGCCTGCGCGTGTCGGAGGCCGTGGTGGACGGCGGCTGCGCCGCCGACTCCTGTGGTGTGCGCTCGCCGACAACGGCCATCTGCCCCGCCAGTGGAGCAGCGTGCGCTTCTCCCATCAGACCAGGCGCGACCAACCACAGCGCATCCGCGCGTGGGCGAAGATGGGCAACAAACGTTTCCGTCCGCTCCGGGGTGATCGGGGTCGCCCCCAGCAGCCGCGCCTGCGCGACTACGTCACCATCGGTGCCCTTCAGCCCAACGCTGCCACCCATCCCAGCGATGGGATTCACACTCAGCCCAATCTCTATCACGCCCGCACCTTCTTTCCCGGTACACACTGTCGCAGCACGCCACCGATTGTACACCGAACACCCTTATGCTCACAACGGACGCGGCATTGTGGACGAATCACGACTGCGTGCGAGGACAAGATCCCTGGCTTCCGCGGATCATCAAGAGCGAGGGAACTTCTGATCGAGTTCCGACGTCAGAATACACAGTGAAAGAACCAAACGGGAGTCATCATGTCTGACAACACGCGCATACACCTGAACCAATCCAGATTCGAGCGCATCAATGCAGTGCTCGCCCTGCTTCTCACCGCTGCCGTCACTCTGTTCGTCCTTAGTTTGACCATCAAAACCGGCTACAGCCTGGTCAACAGCTTGGCGCCGGAACAGGCCCAAGCAGCACCTGCGGCGACCGCGACGGCGACCGCCGCCGTGACCGCCACGCAGCTGCCGCCTACGACGCCGCCGACTGCGGTACCACCAACACCAACACAGGAACCCACCTCGACGCCGCAACCCACACCAGTGCCGCCTACGCCGGCACCGGTAATCCCCAAGCTGGTGGTCAACGAGACCAACGTCAACGTACGCCGCGGCCCCGGGACCGGATATGAAGTGATCGACACACTGGCGTCCGGCGCTGAGGCCACTATCACAGGATGGTCTGGCGGCTGGTGGCACATCGGTTATGAGGGCAAAGCAGGCTACATCTTTGGGGAGCTCGTCACCGCCATCGACGCCGGTGAGGTGCCCGAGGTACCCGCCGCCGACCTGCCGGGGCCAACACTGTTGAACCCGCTCTTTGAGCCGGCGCCCGTGTGGGCCATCGACGAGGAGCGCTGGATCGACGTCAACCTCTCAGAGCAGCGGGTCACCGCTTATGAGGGCCAGACGCCCCTCCAGAGCTACCTGGTCTCCACGGGGCTCCCCCAGACCCCTACGCCCGTGGGGCAGTTCCGGATCTGGGTGAAGTTCCGCTACGACGATATGGCGGGCGAGGACTACTTCCTCGAGGATGTTCCCTTCGTCATGTACTTCTACCAGGGGTACGGCTTCCACGGCGTCTGGTGGCACGCCAACTGGGGCACTCCGATGAGTCACGGTTGCGTGAACCAGCCCAACGAAATGGCGGAGTGGCTCTTCAACTTCGCAGAGGTGGGCACGCTGGTGAATGTTCACGAGTAGAGGGATTCCAGTGGGAAGATCATCTGTGCCGCGATATTGGAGAGCATCATCGTGCCCATAGAGGCCGTAAGCTGCGGCGACAGCAACCGTAGTTACTGATCAGTCATAGGAGCTTCGTCCTCTGCTACACTTGATGAAAGCGCTGGAAACTATGCAGCACGGTACTTCGGCAACTGCTCCACCAGCGTAGCAAGGACACGCTCGTTGATCGCATAGTACTTCATGCTTTCCTCTCTGCGCACGTCCAAGATCCCACCGGTGACCATCAGCTTCAGGTGCCGCGAGACGGCGGACTGGCTGATATCCAACGCGGCTACGATCTGCTGGGCATACAGCTCCCGACCGCTCAACAGCGCCAAGATCTGCAGTCGTGTCTCGTCTGCCAAGGCCTTCAGCGGCGGGAAAAGGTCCTTGATCGCCAGAGCGTCTTCAGATTCTGCGGTGCCGGTGGGGCGGCCATTGTAGTGAATCATCAGCGTTGCACCGCGATCGTCACAGGGATTGAACATAGCATACGGGCCGATATGGCAGGAAGGCACGAAGATCACACGCTCCGCCATGTCATAGTCCTTGTCGTCTCTCGGGAAACGCCGCCCCGTCACCGAGGCGAAGACGCTGGCCAGTTCAGCCCCGTAGACCTGCTCTGCGTGGTAGGCTGCACTCCGATCCATCATGGCCAGATTGCGCTCGAATTCCTGATGGTAGAATAGCTCCCAGAAGCGCGTGATCACAGAGATCAGCTGCGCTTTGAACTCCGCCGGATCGCCCAACAGCTGGAGGAGCCGTTCGACCTGCGGCTCCTCCAATTGCTCTCCATAGCAGGCCCGGATAATGGCAGGACCAACGTCTCCGGCAGCCACTGCCTCTGTATCTTCACAGTGCGCCTTAAGCGTATCCAGGAAACTAAGGATTACGTGCTGGTAGTCCTCAGCAGAGAAGTTGTTCAGCCATCTAATAAAGGCTGCGAAGTCCCGGTGAGCCGGCGCATCGCGCGGAAGCTCGACAAGCCACCCCGAATAGACGCTCGACTTGGCCCCCAGGATCATCGTGGCTACCATCGCGACGCGCATCTCCTCGGTGAGCGCGCTGTACGTCGCATACACCCACTGATCGAGTCCCTCGATGGTCGGCGCCATCAACACCAGAGACACTGCGCTGAAAAGATCAGAGGGCAGTGACACCAGGAACTCTATTTGGAGCGCCGGCTTCTCCTGAATCAAGTCGATACTGAGCATAGTTGCCTCCCTAGTTGAAAGCGACGCAAAAGACAAGCCCCACCATCCTAATAGGCAGAACCTTGTTCCACCGGCATTTGGCGTCGCCCGCGCACTACACCGACGCCGATCATCCGAACAACCTTTCCGAGGACCTCAAGCATCGCCGAGCAGAGTCCCCGTATCGTCTTCAGCCGACGGTGCCTCTCCGCGGCCGCCCGCAGCTCCTGAAGGTGTGCCCGTTTCATCGTCCAAATCCCTTGCTGGTCAGACATCGTGACCTCCCAACCTTGTGCTTCTGCCATCCGGTGCCCGGAGCTATCAATCTATCCACCACATCATCCACATATCGCGATATCCGCATATCGTAATATGATTATACACGCATTACGAATGCTTGTCAAGCATTTCGAGGGGAAAAGAGGGAAAACTGGCCACATAGCGGGGTCCGAGCTCAGACCAGACACAAAACACCGGAGCACACTGTCGGTGGCAGGGGGTCGGTAGACTTCAGCAAATACAAAGCTCGGCGGTGCGGGCAAGCCGCATCCGCCGAGCGTGTTTGCCGCGTGCGTCTCACCGATGCCCCAAGCGGCAGGGGCAGCCCCATCGGCGGCTGCCCCTGGTGCGTGTCACTAACCTGCTACCCAGTGCTCCGCTACCACGTCATCGTCGGGAGGAGATCCTTCTGCAGGTCGCACATCTCGTTGATGAGTGCCACACCGTTCCGGTAGGAGTGCGCCGTTGGATCCAATAGAAGTGCCTGCAGGAGTCTGCGGCGGGAGCCCTCCGCATAGGCCTCCACAAGCAGTTTCTGGATGCTCGCCTGCGTGCGCAGGATCGCCGTGATGGCCTCGGGCAAGCGCTCCATCTGGCAGGGCTGTATGCCGTTCTTGTCGGCGACTGCCGGCACCTCCACCGCAATATCGTCATCGATGCCGGGAATCAACCCCTCGTTGGGCACAATCACCGCGCCGAGCTCGCGCCGAACGCCGCAGGAAAGCGCCTCCATGATCGGCACGGCCAGTTCGCCGCTCGGTTGCAGGTCGTCCAGCTTGGCAGTACCCTCATACTCGGAAGCTGGCACGTTGGGCGCCGCGCCATCTCCGGATGGCGCTTCATCCGGGAACAACGGTACATCCGTAGGCTTCTCACGAAGGGAGTACACGAACTTCGGAATCTCTCCGGTCTCCCACGGATGGCCATCGACAGGATCGTAGTAGTACTGAAGCGCGCTGCTGGCCAGGAATTCCTCTGCCCAGCGAACGTACTCACCGATATGGTTCGCACCAGGCGACGGCCAGAGGCCGAACGTGCGCAGGCATATCCGGCTGAGGGTCAAGTCATCCCAATGCGCGAGGGGATCAGCCTCTCGCTCCCTTTCACGGAGTAATGGATAGAGATCTTCCCCGGTGGCCTTGTCGCGGATCGTCTCGAACCACGTAATGTGGTTCATTCCGCACGCTGCCATGTCGAGGTCGTCAGCGGGCCTCTGCAGGAAAGTGGCGATCTGGTCCTCGCCCATAGCCACGCCGTGGCATAGACCGTATGCCTTCACCTTCGAAAGCATACTGATGGCCTGGCAGAGCTTGCTCTCGGGATTCGTGAAGTTCAGGAGAATCGCCTCCGGGCAGAGCTTCTCCATCCGGTGCGCGATGTGCAACATGGGGCCCATATTGCGCAGGGTGTGGAACAGGCCGCCGGGTCCGCCATTCTCCCCGTATATCTGCCTGAATCCGTATTGGCGAGGGATATGAAAGTCCTGAGCCCAGTAGAGATAGCGATCGACCTCGATCGCCGTGATCACGTAATCGGCGCCGCGAAGCGCCTCGTCCAGATCCGTGCCCGAAGAAATGCTGGTCGTGCGATTCAGGCGGTCGGCAACGTTGCGCGCATAGGCTGTGATATCCGGAAGATGCTCAGGAACGATGTCCATCAGTGCCAGTTCAATGCCGGCGTCGTTCAACAGATCACTCAGATACATGTCCCGGACTACAGCCGGACCAAAGGACTGGCTACCGGCACCGACGATTGCGATCTTGATTCCCATATTGTCTCACCCTCCGTAGTTCTGATAGACTCCCTACCCCTAGCGGTGATCTAGTCGC
>CBFCZM010000043.1:0-11645 GCA_965602565.1 uncultured Anaerolineae bacterium | reverse complement strand
CGAGCCGCCAATTCCCGGTTTTTGCCCTTGTGGCTCTCGCTTTCTCGCCTACTCCTCTGCCAACAGCGGCACCAAATCATTGAGCACCGTCTTGCCGCCCAGCCCGGCGATTGCGGCATCCGAGATCCCGATCGCTCGTAGGGGCTTGATGATATCATTGGCTAGGTCAGGCACGTAGGTCTTGAGCAAAGCGCAGGGCTCAGTGGGCACCAGCGTCACGTAACCGATGCTGGCCGGCAGCATCACGGTCTGACCGGGCAAGAGCTGCTCGCGATGATCGCCGTGCACCACCGTGCACGCCCCCTCAATGGTTGAGAGCACGAAGAAGCGGCTGCCGTCACAATTGAGCATGGTCGGCGCCATCAGATCCAGGCGCTCCAAGGCGAAGTAGCGGCACGCATAGACAAAGGTCCGCCGGTTGGCACCACCGCCCAACATGATGGGCTCGGTCTTGATGTCGAGGCCGTCTTCGATGTGTAGCTTCGCCATCGTCTCGCGTGCCACAGTCTCGCGCACCTCGGCGGGCAGCGCGGGATCCGGCGCACGCAACGAGATGTAGACGTCGGAGTTCTGCATCACTTCATAGAAGAGCGTCCCTCCGTCGCCATAGTGCATCGTCCCACCATAGACGAGGAAGGCATCGCCCGGCGCCACCTCATAGGTCCGCATCTCATCCTTGATGGTACCCGCCAGCAGTGCATCCCGGACCGAGTCGACCGTTGCCCCTGGCTTGTTGCCGCAGCGAACCATCCCCCCGTTCCGCACCTTGAGCATATACCAGGCCTCGGTCTTGCCCGGATCGGACAGCCCGTGCTTGGCAGCCTGCTCATCGCTATGGTGCGCCTGTTCCCCTAGGACGCTGGAGGCGTCCAGGAACTTGATCAACAGCGGGAATCGCGTACCGCACCGCGCGACAACATCCTCACCCAGCAGAGCCGCACCATAGGTACCGATGAGGGTATGCAGCGTCTCCCCGGCGAGCGGCCCATTCACAGCCTCGCTGGTCTCACCGGGACGGTCACAGATCTCCCACGTCTCGCCAACACGGTGGTTCTCGGGCAAACCAGTCTTGTGGTAAGCCTCAACGATCCACCGATCACCGAAGCGATAGTCGCGCAAGATCTCTTTGAAGCGCAATGGATACAGTGGTATGGACAATATCAACCTCCGGTGACAGAATGGGAGAACGTAGACTGGAAGAAGATGCGCATCAACGAATCTGTGACTCTCGAATCGGGCGAGCCGAAGGAGTATGGAGAGGGCAGAATCAGACAAGCCCTATTCCGCTATCCCCTACTCCTTGCTGCTGGCCCTACGCCAACTTCGTGGCGCCGCTGTAGACCTCTTCAACACACAGGACCGCAGCTGCGTGACCGGGGCGCTCGCCGTTCCAGCACTTCATATCATCGAAGTACTCACCGGAGGTCGCATACTCGATCGAGCCCTTGACCTGGTAGGCCTTGCCCTCGCTGGTGATGAAGAGCAGGGAGCCCAGGCCGCCGGCCTTGATGTTGGCCTGCGTCTTGTTGAAGTAATTGTCGGCAACGATCAGATGCTGGTCATCGAACTTTCTGACACACGTGGCGTAGATCGCGTTCGGCGTGCCGTCTTGATCAACGGTCGTGAGAACGATGGGGCCGTTCCGGTCTTCCCATGCTTGCAGCACTGCTTCTGGTAGCTTGGTCATTTGGTCGTGTGACTCCTTGTGAGAGTATAGGAGAATGAGATAGACTGACTCTACTACCAATCCGGCAAACGTGCAACGGCTAGACTCCCTGTATAGCGATGAGGCCGCCGCCGCTGGACCCGGTACTTGACAGCGTTGAAGCCTAGCTCGACAGTATGTCGCAGATCTGCGGCCCAGCACACAGGTTCCAGCGAGGGTGCCCGGCGTCTTGCCCCCTCTGCTCTTTGCGCTGTGTTTTCGTCCTGCGTGGTGTGCGCGAGCGAACGTGACATCTACTTCACCTTCAGCAACCACGAACGTTCGCATCAGAGCCCTGACTACGCTGTTCCTGGTAGGGCTCATCAAGGTATGGTGACCGCAGTCTGTCCAGATGGAACTCTTGCTGCATTGACCTCTTTCGGGGTCCAGCGCGTGAAGGCCACCTAAGGGTTGGCCGCTGTTGCGTCCGACCTGCAGCGTGCGTCCCCAGACCACGCAAAGCACATGCCGCGCTCCCACACCACGAGTCAGTATAGCATTGGGGGATTCCAGGGAAGAGCACCCATCATTCGCGCTCTGCTGTCGGCCATGCTACTATGGGCTCGCCGAACCGCCTTGCAACCCTGCCCTGACACGATGGCAGCAGCGACCGCGAATCCGACCAATGGAGGCTCGAGACAACCATGGGAGATGTGAACGTGACGATGCAATCGAAGGAAGTTGCCGGTCTACAGCTCTACTACGCACCCGAAGAAGCCGAAACCGCTGAGATCATCGCCAGGGCGTGCGTCAGAAGTCTCGATATCATTCAGGAGCGTTGGGGACTCAGGACGCCTGCGGAGTGCCGGATCTACGTGATGACCTCCTGGCGCGAGTTTCTGTTCCACGCTGCGCCGTGGCCCTGGCGTATCGCGATGACCATCACGCTGCCGATCTGGCGGGCGCGAGCGCAGGCCCTGTGGACCGTGGCGGGTGGCTTTCACCAGGCTTTCGGTCGCCGCCGCGCCATCGGCGTGAAGCCGCCCAGACTGCTGGCCGAGGCGGATCGCACTATCGGGCAGCGCATCTTCGTGCGCCCGCAGCCGCGCGACCTGAGGCGCGAAGTCCGCCAGGTGACTTGTCATGAGCTGGCGCACGCTTGCACCGCTCACCTGAAGCCGCCGATGTGGCTCAACGAGGGACTGGCGATGGTCACCGTGGATCACTTCGGCGGTGCGCCGACCGTGCGCGATGACTCGCTGGAGGTCCTGGCTCGCGGGCACGCCGCCGGTGATTCAGCCCGCTACCAGGACGTCGAGGCAGACGACCAGGAAGCCCTGCTCTATCACGCCGTGCGCGGGTACTGGTTGACGCGCTTCCTCGATGGGCAGCATCCTGACACACTGCGAAGCCTGCTTGCGGAACCCCACAGTCGCAGAGAGGTATCGAAACTGCTGGCTGGTGCCGTCGGATGCGACGTACGGCAAGTGTGGCGAAAGATCGACGGGATCGTCGTCAACCACTACAGATCCACAGTTGCGGATCGACAGATCACTCAAGACAGTGACGCTCAGTACGAGATTCTGGCCCCGAACTTGCCGGGGACTTGACGGCCCCAAGCCCCGGTGGCAGAATCAGCGAGACGCTGCGGCACCCAAAGCCTCTGCCAGATATCCTGCCGGAACCCTACCGCACTCGATCGCGCGAGCACGGGTATCGCGGTAGAAGGGCGTCTCCTGAAGGTCGGTGTCCTGAATAGGAGTGTCGGCCACCATAGTGTGCTCGACGTGCAGGGGACGGCGCACCACGATCTCCCCCAAGGGATCGAGCAGGTAGCTGTCGACGTAACCGACGCCACCAGGATCGAGGCCCCGGCCGGCGCCGGGGGATACAGGCAAGCTGGAGATGCGCAACTCGCATGGTCAGCCTCCGGCCTGGTTCCAGAGCCGGTGTCCACCTGTCCTGCCAACACACATCATCGCCGGGCCAACCACCAGCAGTCTGTTCATAGCTGATGGGCTACTCCGCACCCTCCGTCGCCGAAGGCGCTGTGTGCAGATTCGGCGGATTCGGTGGATCCGGCATCGGCACCACCGGCACCTCCTTGGGTCTGACTTGAGCCAGCATCATCCCCGCCATCATCAGCGCAGCACCGATGCCCCCGCGCGCACCCAGTCTCTCGCCCAGCAGCAGCCACCCGCCCAGTGCCGCAAATGGCGACTCAAAGCTCATAATGATCGCCGCGGGCGTGGGACGCGCATACCGTTGCCCTACGGCCTGTAGGGTGTATGCCACACCCACCGACATGAAGCCGCCATAGAGGATCGGCAGCAGCCCACCCTCGAGGATAGACCAGGTGATCGGCTCCGTGAACCCGGCCACAAGCCAGCTCAGCAGGGAGCAGACCACAAACTGCACTGCTGCTAGCGGCAGCGGATCCACACGTTGGGTCAGATGAGCCAGCAGCTGAATCTGGATGGCGAAGAGGAACGCACTTAGCAGGATCCAGGCGTCACCCGCCGACAGCACAACCTGCTCAGTCGCACTGAGGAAGTAGAGCCCGGCCACGGCCAGCAGCGCTCCCGTCCACGCACGCCATGACGCCCGCTCGCCCCAGACAAGCGCCAGCAATGGGACCAGCACGACGTAGAGTCCGGTGATGAAGCCGGCCTTGCCCGCCGTCGTTGTCATGATGCCCAACTGCTGCGCCGAGGCCGCTGCAAAGAGTACAACGCCCAACACCGTTCCGCTCAGTAGCAGCCGCCCCAGAGAAGCTCTGTGTTCCTGTCGCGCACGCGTAGCCCGGATCACCGGGATCAGAGACACAGCCCCCAGCGCAAAGCGAATCGCGTTGAACGTGAATGGCCCCATGTGAGCCATCCCCACTCTCTGCGCCACGAAGGCAAAGCCCCACACAGCGGCAGCAAGCAGCAAGAGGAAGTTGGCAGTCAGTGTTGTCATCAGTTCATTCCCAGGTCAGTTGTCAGGATTCCGAAGTCCCATGATACCTCAGATCGCAATCCGACCCCCCAAGAGCCACAGGGGAAATTCTACCACGTTGCAGCGCAGTGCCACCCGATGGTCTGCCGGGCCCCTTGCTCCCGACTTCTCGTACTGACGACAGAGTAGCGCTCTCAGGTGCCTGTATTCTCCGCCGCTTCCGCATCTCGCTTGCTGCCGACTTGCGTGACAAGCGCCACGCCCACCATCGCCAACCCCAGGAAAGCCAACGCGCCACCTACCCCAATGACATCAGCCAGGAACCCCAGCACCGGGGCAATCATTGCCATCAGCAGCGTAACCAGCTGCGACTCCGCGGAAAGACCGGATGCCATAACATCATTGGAGATCTGATCGCTGATAAAGGCGACATTCAGCGGCTTCCGAACGTTATGCAACAGATAGAGTCCCAGGAAGACTATGAGCGACAGAACCGGCAGGCTGAGCCACGAGGCCACGCCCGCTCCCAACAGGAACCCAGCCCCAATCAGAAATGTCACATTGATGGCTTGCGCAACGTCGCCGAACCGGCTGCCGATGCTCCCGGCGCTACGTGATGCATAGCTGCTCAGTAGATAGATGCCGCAGTACACAGGACCGATTACCAAAGCGGAGCGCTGGCCCGCCTCAAACGCGACGAAGACAGGTAACCCCAGGGCAAATGCCTCAAGTACCGGTTGCAGATAGTCCTTCGTGGCCTTGAAGAAGGCATCAAAGCCAGCGCTGTTCAGGATGCCTCGAACGGCGCCGGGATTACGGAAGATGTCCAGGAATGCACGAGTCGTTGCCCGGACCTGAGCTGGCACAGCACGCCACTCAAGTTCACCGAGCTCGCCGTCGAGCTCGCGAGGATACGTTGCCAGGTTCAGCAAATCAAGTACGTAAGGCACAATCGAGGCCAGGAAGACGTACCGGTAGTTGCCGGCATAGAAGACCAGGGCCGCTGCAATGAGTGAGTTCAGAGCAGAGCCAAGCTGCGAAGCTGACCTCGTGCGGCCGTAGTATGCTACCTTGACGTGCTCGATTCCCTCGATCCGCAGATGTTCCAGAATCAGCGCCTTATGCGTCCCGGTACGGAAGGCCTCGCCGATCGCAAAGACCACCATGGCGAGTGCGTAACTGCTGAAGCCCGGCCAGGTGTAGAAGGCAACAAACGAAACGATGTACGCAGCAAACGACAGAACCATCGATCTACGACGGCCGGACGCATCCGCGATCACCCCTGCCGGAATCTCCAGCAGATTGGTCGAGACGTCGCGCACGGCGTAGAGCAGACCGATCTGGAAGAAGCTTAAGCCCGCATCGCGAAAGAACAGGATCAGAAAAGGTTCGAAAAACCGGAGGTTCTTGAGAAAGCCATACAGCGAGAATCGGAACAGCAGTCGATCGCCCTTCATCTCTTGAGGTCCTGACATAGTCTATCTCCCCATCATAGCGGCGCCCGCATACAGTGATCGCCAGAGTAAGCCCGACGGTCCAGGATACCAGGTTGCGGCGCGAGGAATGCGTCAATACCATGGTCAGCAGCTGCCGCGACCTTCTGAGCCATCGCAGCAGGGACCGTCTCATCAGTCTCACACCACAGCGGCACACGAGGCTGCCGGTGCCCTGGGAAGCGAGGCTCCGCGCGACGCACCAACTCCCATTCGGTCCAGCCGCAGCCGTGCACGCGTTCGTTTCGAGCATCGGCATAGTAATTGGGGAAGTAGCAGACGGTAGTGGGACGAGTATGGCTATTCATAGCTTCTCCATCAGCTAGTCATCAGGTTCACGTCAAGCACCACACAACTGGCATGCTAGACTGTAATCGTAAGCGGACCTCTGAGAGACCGCGAAACGATTCTCCTCCTTCCGAGAGCCGGGGGCACGGGACAGCCCCCGGCTTCTCACGCCTATGGAGCCCTAACTCAACGCAGCAGCACCAGCAGGACCGCGGCGGCAACCACCAGGCCAACTGACGGCACAATCCTCTTGTACAGACCACCCCAGGTAGCACCGAAGTAATCCTTGGTGAGCGCAAGGCAGAGGTGCAGCGGCGAGAGCAGTACACCGCTGAAGCTCCCCACAAAGAGCCATACGCCGGCCGACAGACCACTCAGTGCCCCCCCTTGCAGTATCGGCGCCACGAGCGGAACACTGAGCGCCAACGCAGCAGCCGCAGTGCCCGTCAGCAGACCCACCACCAAGGGCACAAAGAAAACAATAACCATCGTGGGCAGGCCCAACACACTCAGGGCTTGCGGGATCTGGCTCACCGCCCCGGCATCTTCCATGACCTGCTTGAACACCATCACGCCGAAGATCGCCGAGAACGTGTGGGCCGGGAAGCTGCTCTTCAATACATCGCGCCACCGATCGGGGCCAACACGCCTCACAACCGCGAAGAGCACAATCACGCCGACCAGACTGAGGATCATGTTCAGTCTGAGGATGACGACAGAAAGAATCACCAACAGCAGCGGCCAGGTGCTCTTGAGAAGACGAGACCAGGCTGCGCGTGTAGAGAGGTCATCCCACATGCGCGCCCCGGTGTCGCTACCTTCGATGCCCACCAGTCCCCAGAGCACACCGCTGATCAGGGCGACGATGGTCAGCGGCCATGACGCCGCGATGAAATCATAGATCGATACCCCAAGCAGTGCCGACATCATGAGGAGTGAAGAATAGAGCGGGAAGACGTACTCCAGCGCGTGCCGGAACCAGTAGTTGACAAAGGTTTTGCGGTCGGCACCCATCTTCAGAGGTGTACCGACCTCGTTGACCATGGGCGCCGAAAACATCGCCCCACCCAACATTGGCATGACGCCGATCATCAGCGGCATCAGTGCCACAGAGATACGCCCATCCGGCACCAGCACCTGCAACGAGGTCACCATCTCCTCCATCGCGTGTGTTCGGCGCATCAACTCGGCCAGCAGCAGAACCGAGAAGACAGCCCCGGCCAGGCTGAGGGTGTCCGGAGCGGCGAGTCCGCGCAAGATCGACCCGCCCCAGCCAGCCAGCGAATAGCCAAACAGCAATGTGATCAGGCCGGAATTGAGGAACAACACGATCCCCAGATCCCACTTACGCATGAGCAGGAGTACGGTCAGTCCCAGTATCGCCAGCAACTTCAGCAGATCACCCATTCACTATAGTCCGCCTATTCCTGCAATTGCAGAGACGCCTCAGGGAGAGGCGCCTCGGTTCGCGTCTTCCGCCTGACAGAGACAGCTAGCCCACACGTCCGCTGATATAGGCCTCTGTCCGCTCCTGGTCGGGATTCGTGAAGAGCTTCGTCGTGGGAGCATACTCAACCAGCTCGCCTAGCCAGAAGAAGGCGGTCCGGTCTGATACCCGACCCGCTTGCTGCATGTTGTGCGTCACGATGACGATAGTGTATTCCTCACGTAGTTCGCGCATCAGGTCCTCGACGCGAAGCGTGGCGATAGGATCCAAAGCCGAACACGGCTCGTCCATAAGGATGATCTCGGGGGCCACGGCCAAGGTCCTGGCGATGCACAGGCGTTGCTGCTCGCCCAACCCCAGACCCATCGCGGGCCGTGATGTGTCGCCGCCTATCTCATCCCAGAGATCCACCCGACGCAGATAGGTCTCTACCAGATCGTCCAGGCCGTTTCCGCTTGCCATATCGAGTGCGCGAGGCCCCATCGCCACATTGTTGTAGATGGATTGGGGAAAAGGATTGGGCTTCTGGAAGACCAGGCCGACGCGCTTTCTCAATTCCACGACATCCATAGAGATGTCGTAGATGTCTTGGCCATCGATCCGAACCGACCCCGTCAGGCGCGTACCCGGTATCTCGTCATTCATACGATTGAGGCATCGCAAGACAGTGGACTTTCCGCAGCCGGAGGGGCCAATGAAGGCGGTGATCTGCTTCTCCAGGATCTCCAGTGAGATATCAAACAGCGCCTGCTTGTGGCCATAGTAGAAGTCGAGGTGCTTGACCTCGACCTTGTTGCGAGTACCTGTATTCATCGAACTCCGTTCACTGATATCTGCATCCAAACCACGCTGCTGGCCGAGAGTATAGATTACGGCGATGATGTGTCAACCCGTCCAGCCTGCGCGGGCGCGCCCCAGGATGGGGCAAGTGAGCAGGCCTGGAGACTTGCCGGATCAGCGGGTCATATGCCGCCCATACTGGGACGCACCTGCCTGCACCAGAGACTGGGACCTCCCAGAGGGATCAGTCATCCCTTACCAGGTGTCGTCCACCGGTTGACTCTCTCCTGACAATCGCTTGCGGTCTCTGTGTATCCGTGTAGAATAGCATCCCGTGAGACGCAAAACAAGACTTCTGCACGTACTCGTGGCTCTCGGCCTCGCCCTCGCGTGGACGAGCGGCTGCGGCACCATCAGTGACACAACCACGACGACCGGTTCCGCAACCACCATCCAGAACAAGGGCTCTGATACCATCGTCAACCTCGCGCTGGCCTGGGCAGAGCGCTATCAGAAGATCCGACCGGATGTAACCATCGCGGTCACAGGTGGGGGATCAGGCACAGGTATCGCCTCGCTGATCAACGGCACAGTCAGTATCGCCAATGCATCGCGGTCCATCAAGGAAGAAGAGATCGAGGATGCCCGCGCCAATGGCATCTATCCGGTTGAGTTCGTCGTCGCCCGCGATGCTATCGCCGTGATCGTCCATCCCAGCAATCCTGTCGACCATCTGACCCTGCAACAGATCTCCGACATCTACAGTGGGAAGATCATCAACTGGCAGGAGGTCGGCGGCGAGGACCGCCCCATTGTGCGACTGTCCCGCGAGACAAACTCCGGCACCCACGTGTATTTCCTGGAGTCCGTCGTGCGCTTGGGTCAGAAAGACAATGATACTCATTTCACCGCAGATGCCCTACTCCTGCCCTCCTCCGAAGGTATCGGTGCTGAAGTACGCCAGAATCCGAATGCCGTCGGGTACGATGGCTTGGGCTACGTCACCGATGATATGAAGACCGTCGCTGTAGGGCTGACCATGGAGGGTCCCTTTTGGCTCCCCAGCGTCGAGACGGTCAACGCCGGCGAGTATCCTGTGGCACGCGACCTCTACATGTATACGGCCGGAGAGCCAACCGGCATCATCTCAGAGTACCTCGGCTGGATACGCCAGACTGAGGCCCAGGCCATTGTACGAGAGCTCGGCTTCGTACCCATTCAGGAGTAGGTAATGGCCACCATTGTCCCTGCATCACGTTCCAAACGCCGGCAGGTCAACCTCGCTGAGGTACTGATCGAGCGAGCGATCCAGGTCACGGGTCTCAGCGCCGTCTTGTTGGTGATCCTCATCTTTATCTTCCTGATACGCGAGGGGGCGCCCGCATTCCTCCAAGTCCCCATCTCGAGTCTGCTGACGACCCGGTGGTATCCTATCGAGGATTACTACGGACTTCTGCCTCTGATCGCCGGATCGCTCATCATCACCGGCGGAGCAGCTATCATCTCCCTTCCTTTGGGTGTAGCCACCGCCATCTTCATTGCGGAGATCGTCCCAGATTGGGCACGCGAGATCCTCAAACCTCTGGTCGAGGTGCTGGCAGGCATACCATCGGTGGTGATCGGTTTCCTGGGTATGCTGGTCATCACCCCTTTGTTCCGGACAGCACTCAACATCCCCACGGGACTGACCGCGTTCACCGGCATGGTTCTGCTGGCGTGGATGGTATTGCCCACCGTTGTGAGTGTCGTAGAAGACGTCCTGGACACAGTGCCCAAGACCTACCGCGATGCGGGACTGGCTCTTGGGATGACTCGCTGGCAGACCATCTTCCGGATTATCCTGCCTGCGGGGAAATCCGGCATCCTTACTGCCCTCATGTTGGGCATCGGGCGCGCCATTGGCGAGACGATGACCGTCATGATGGTCACGGGCAACGCCCCGCGTCTACCGAAGAGCCCGTTGGACATCTTCATGCCGATCAGAACAATGACGGCGACGATTGCAGCCGAGATGGGCGAGGTAGCCCAAGGCAGTGCTCACTACCACGTGCTCTTCGCGGTCGGCCTGGCGCTCTTCGTGATCACCTTCGTGGTGAACCTGGCCGCAGCGACCGTGGTCTTCCGCAGCACCAAGCGCGCAGAACGGATGCTGTCATGAAGCTGTCCAGACAGACGTCGGAGAGAATCGCCTTCGGCCTCATCACGCTGGCCGCAGTCGTAGTCATCCTGCCGATTCTCTACATCATCGGCTATGTTGTTGTACAGGGCGTGGGCACCGTCACGTGGACATTCCTCACGGAGAAGCCGCGCGACGGTATGAAGGCCGGCGGCCTTCTCCCTGCCATACTCGGGACGCTGCTGCTTACCGTCGGTACAGCGGCCATCGCGGTACCAATCGGCGTTGGCGGCGCCATCTACCTGTCTGAATACGCGAGAGACAACGCCAGAACGCGGGCCATCCGCATCGCCATCATCAACCTTGCCGGAATCCCGTCGGTTGTCTACGGGCTCTTCGGCCTTGGACTCTTCGTGATCTTCCTCAACTTCGGAACCTCTATTCTGGCAGGTTCGCTGACGTTGGGCATCATGACCCTACCGGTGATCATCAGCACTGCCGAAGAGGCCCTGCGTGCCGTACCACAGTCTTTCCGCCTGGTGAGCACCAGTCTTGGGGGCACAAGGTGGCAGACCATCCGGCGTGTCGTCCTGCCGCAGGCATTGCCGGGCGTCCTCACTGGAATAATCCTGGGCATCGAGCGAGCCGCCGGAGAAACTGCCCCGATCCTGTTCACCGCCGTGGCCTTCTTCCTGCCGCAGTTACCATCATCGATCTTCGACCAGACTATGGCGCTGCCGTATCATCTCTACGTCATCAGCACGCAAGTGCCCGGCATGCCCATTCGCATACAATACGGCACGGCTCTGGTGCTGCTCCTATTCATCCTGTCGATGAACCTGCTGGCCACGCTTATGCGGCGCCACTACCGAAAACAGCGGGTTTGGTGAGCCATGGAGCATCCTGAAGTCAAGATCCGGATCACAGATCTCAGCG
>CBFCZM010000042.1:0-12237 GCA_965602565.1 uncultured Anaerolineae bacterium | reverse complement strand
GGCGGGATGATCCCGCCCTCTTTGCTTGTCTGCCATCGTGACGGGTACGACGGTTTTCACAGAAACCTGACGACGCTGCTGAAGCTCACCAGCCATCTCCAGCCGACACTCTACCACACACCGGCGAGGTCCAGGCGACCTCGCCGGCCTCCTATGCGTCTGACGATGCTGGATCGGCCTGCAGCCCTCCCAGCCTTGCCCCTTCGAGCAGATTGTTGCCCCCTGCACGTGCGCCCGCAGCCATGATCGCGGCTCCATAGGTGAGCGTTGCTGTAGGGGCAACCGGGGGAACTCCCCACGTGGTTGCCCTCCTCGTGGCTGCCCCCCGTGTGCTCAACCAAGCGGGCAGAGACAAGCCCTGCCTCTACGATTCCCGAAACACCCTGTCTAGCACCCGTTTGCGTCTCCCTCTGAACCTGGGCTATAATTGGACAAGGCGCAGACCCGGTATAGAATAGGCGTGTGTGCCCCGGCGAAAGGAGCCCCGCATGAAGAGATGGGGAGTATGGTTGGTAGGTGCCTTGCTGGTAGTGGGAGCTGTCGGGCCGGTTGTGGCCCAGACCGCGCCCCCGATAGCGTTTGCGGACCCCATGCCGGTGACCGCTGCGTGGCCCACCGACGTGGAAGCCGCGATCCTCAACAACACCACACAGACACTGAACGTCACGGTGCAGCTCACGCAGTTGAAGGAGACACAAACCGGCGCGATCCTGGACGCAGCCGGATTCTGGCAGCCCACGCCCCCGTCCATTGCGATCCCACCGGCCGGGCAGGCGGCGATCGTCCTGGCGATGTATGACGAGACGCGCCCGGCTCCCGGCGAATACGTCGGCTCACTCGTCCTGTCCGTCCCCGCCCAGAATGCCGTCCTGAGAAAACCGATCACCGTGGTGATCGACCCTGCAGATGCAGTGTCGCAGCAGGCATCGGTGCTCTCGCCGGCCGTGGAGAGCTGGACCCTCAACGCCCTTCGCATCCTCCCGTTCACCAAACCGCTCTGCCTGCGGGGATTCAGCTTCGGCTGCACACTACCGCTTGCGGACACCGGTGCGAGTTTCGAGCAAGCCACCGTGGCCGGCCACCTGGTCAATGAGCGGGGCGGCGGCCTCACGGTTACCCTGAGGGACACGGATCCAGCCCGCAACGCAGAGCTGGACCTGACATTCGATCGCCGGTGGGGATACACGGGCACGTATATCGGGGCCATCGACGTCGCCGGAGCGAACGTCGAGCCCGGCACTTACGATGAGGATCCCGGAACCGTCGCCCTCACCGTTCACGTCAAGGACATCATCATCTGGCCCCTGGGTGCCCTGTGGCTGGGCATCGTCCTGGCGCGGCGGGCCCAGCACTTCCTGACCGTCCGCAGGCAGACGCTTGACCTGCTGAGACGACTGAATGACGCCGGCCTGAGGTTTGCCAAGATGCGCAAGTCGGTCCACGGGTACTCGGTGGCCGAGGACTGCCAGGCAAGAAAAGCGTCCCTGGAGGCCAGAATCGAGGCGTGGGATCGCAAGCACTACGGTCGCCCGACGGCGGCCGAACGTCACCAGCTGGAGAGCACTATCTTGACGCCGCTCATCGAGCTGGAGAAGGATATCGAGACCTGGGACCAGTTCCGCGCCAAGCTCGATCGCTTGGGCCGCAAGCTGCTTCAGGAGGCCTATCCCGCCATCCAGGAAGCTGAACGCCCGGCCGGCATCGAGCTGGAAGAACCGCGGTTCTACACCGCCGGACGCCAGCTGTTGCGTGGCACAAAGCTGCAGATAGCCCAGGTGCGGGACTACGCACACAAGATCGACGATCTGGCAGAACTGGCCGGCGCCTGGGGTGAATTGCAGCGGCTGGCCGTGCTGGTCCGAATGTCGACCTCAGAGATAGTGAGAAGGAGATGTTGGAGGCCGCACGCCACCACCTCAACGCGGCTGCGCGTGACCTGTGGGAGGCCCCCAGTCTGGCGAACCTACGCGAAAGAGAGACGGAAAACGAACTGAAGGCTGCGCAGGAACTCACGCGGCGGCTGATGGACCCCTTCGTCTACTATGCCGGCTCCGAGCTAACCACGCAGCTGGGCATCGATGAGGCCGATCTGGATATGGCACTCGAGGCCGGCGATGGTGCCGAGGGCTTCCCCATCAGGATCCTCAGCCGGCTCAAACCCATGATGCGCACCTATGCCCGCATCGACACCTTCCGGCTCCCCCGGCTGGATTTCGATGTCTACCAGGCACTCAAGACCGATCAGGAGCGGGCTGCCTATGCTGTGCGCGTGCTCATGTTCGGCGAGCGCACGATCACGGCTTTGGCGATACTCACTGCCCTCCTGGTGGGCTTGGAGCGCTATTTCACGACAGACTTCGGCAGCACAGCGGACTATCTGGCGCTATTCACATCCGGGCTGGTCACCAAGGCGGGGCTGGAACTCGTCAACATGGTTCTGAGCCGGCTGCTTCCTGACAACTAGTGACGGCGATCACGCCGCGCAGAGAGCTCGACACGAGCAAGACGCGGCCCGAGCGGAGCACATTCCGGACAATCAAGCGACGCTGAGGCAGTTCACGGCCTCTCTCCTGCTCCCGAGGACGATACGATGGACCAACGAGAAGAGCCGCCCATATCTGGGCGGTTCTTCTCTATTCCGATGCTTCCACCGGCAGTTTGCGGTGCAGGGAGATGCCCGGCCCCGAAACCACCGGACTGACTCGCCTCAGCTATCCTGCTCAACGGCACTGATCTTCCACACGTTGGGGATCAGCTTGTATACCTTCTTGGCGCGGTCGAGCACAGTCACGGCAACTACCAGCACGAGAAGCCCCCTGAATCCATTCTGCGCCAAGGCAGCCACACCGCTGAAGGGCGTGTTCATCCCGGACACAGCGGCCACGGCCTCTCGCAGGATGCCGAAGACCGCAAACACGCCGGCTACGTCCAGCACCGATCTGACCAGGCGCGTGGATACCTCCCAGCGGCGCCGCAAGAAGACGTACAGATCCGTGATGATCTGTAGAGCAGTGATCGCGCCGGAAGCAAACAGCAGATGCCGGGACACTGGCAGGACGGTAGCTGCTGAGGGCCAATTGACCACGTAGGGCACCCCCCCAAGCCTCCAAAAGTAGAAGGCCAGCGACAGGAAGAGGAGATTGAAGGCGAGCCCCACGAACAGGCCCACGAGTTCCGCCCGTCCCGGCTGATCCGACGCAGGCAGCGATCGCGGATCCCACTCAGGCTCTACCGGGTTGATCTTGACATCATGCCACTCAAGAATCGCGAACACAAGCACTGTTGCCCCGAAGAATCCCAGAATGTTCCCCACGGAATCCAGCGCGGCCTCAAACAGTCCCGCCATGCCCATATCGACGGCAGCAAACACGAGCAGAACCACGTGCACTATCACGTAGACGACCAGCCCGATCTGCAGCACTTGGAGTAGCATAGGGTAGAGCGCAGGCCCTACAAGATAGCGTTCTCCGCTGTAGGAAGCAGCCACCTGGCGAGGAGATCCCATCTCCTCGAGCAGAGCGACGACGTCATCTTCTGATGCGTCGGCCGACTCTGCGTCGGCTGCGCGATCGTCGAGCTTGTCCTGAAGCAGTGAACGAAGCTCATTCTGAATATCATCCCGGTCACGTCCCTGTAAGAAGTGACCCACCTGTTGGACATATCTCTCAATCAATTCCATTGCATAGCTCCTGTTCGGTTTAGCAGACCGTCCATGACGGAGACCATATCGCCCCACTCTTGGACCAACGTGGTCAGGACATCCGCGCCCAGCGGGCTGATCTTGTAGTACCGACGCGGTCGCGACTCGCCGACCAGCCACTCGCTCTGGAGCAAGTTGCGCTTCTCCAACCGTCGTAGCAACGGGTATAGCGTTCCTTCCTCGATTCTGAGTCCCTTCTCGGCCAGCACCTGCATCAACGAATAGCCGTACTGCGGTTCGTCGAGTTGGCTTAGCACCGCCAGCACCACTATCCCACGCCTGAGTTCACTCGTGACTTTTTCCACCTGTTCAGCGATCCCTCCCATACCACCTCCTGTCGTCATATACATTGATTTACATCGTATTACGTATTGCCTAATATAGTGTGCCGCTCTATACAGTATTATACATAGTATAACGTAGGTTGCATTCCCTGTCAAGCCCCAGTTTGACGCGAATCTGCGGAGCATGGACCACAAAGAGCAAAGGGCGACCCCGTGGGGTCGCCCTTTGCTCTTTGTGGTCCTGATTCGGCGCTAATCGTCCAGCAGACGACGCTCGCCCTCCAACGCGCGCAACGGCGCGAGGTCCTGCGAAACCTCGAGCGTGCCCTGGTAAGCACCGCTCTCGTCGCGCAGCGCGAAGTAGCGGATATGGACAAACATCCCCTGCATCTGGATCCAGAACTCGGCCACATCGCGGCGCCCGGCCCTGAAGTCCTCCACGATCTGCTGCACCTTGTGCACGCTCTGCGGCGGGTGGCAGTTCTGCACCTTGCGCCCGATAATCGCAGGTGATCGCTGGAAAACGCGCTCCCTGCCCTGCGAGAAGTACCGTACCTCGTCGTTCTCATCAACAAAGGTGACATCCACCGGCAGCGACTGCAGCATCATGTCGATCTGCTCAGTCGTCAGGGCCCCCACCTGCAGCGGGATCATCCCCTGCGCGACGCCGGCGGTCACCGGCGCGTCCTTGGCTGCCTCAGATTCGGCAGCGACAACGTCAGGCAGCCAGGCGCGCCCGGGCCGGGCATAGGCGTAGCCGATCTCCTCCCCCTGATCGCGAATCGCTTTCCAGTCAGTATCGGTCAGCCGCTTCAGCGCGGCAGGGAAGAGAATATGGTCCTCTTTGTAGATCATGTCGCGGATTGCACCGGTCAACAGCGGGACAAGCTCGTCCAGCTGAGGCATCAGCTTTGCCGCATCGTTCGGCTCTGGCGTATCCAGGATCGACCGCAACGCCTTCCAATCGGCACGGATATCGTCGTGGACACCCCACATCACCTTGGAAGGTCCCCCGAAGCCGGTGCCCTCCAGGAACGGGAAGAGCAGATTCTCCTTCCGCAGATAGTGCCTGTCATATTCCATCAGCTGGTCAACGGCAACCAGGGCAGCACGCTGCGTTGCCGCGGTCGGCATCCTCTTGTACTCGTCGACGGCCTGCTCCAGATCCTTCAGCGCTCGCTGAACGCCAAGGTTTTCAGCACGGTACGTGAACACGGGATGGCCGGGCGTCGTCTCGGGCGCCTGCTGCTTGTCCAGCGACGTCTTGAAAAGGGCCACGTGCACATCGCACAGCGGCTGAATCTGGGCTGGATCCAGCCCCTCGTTGACCAAAGCTTCCTCGATGCGCACGATCTCATCAGGGCCCACGTCCTCCAGCAGATCGGCAAAGGCGCCCTTCACCTCATCCACCGACTTACCCTCGTGGAGCTGCCGCAGGATGGACTTCAGCCTGCCCTCTCTCTGTGCTTGGTTGTCAATATACTCACTCATGGATCAGTTCTCCAATCCGCTCGCTGCGGAAACACTATGGTGCCGCAAAGACCCACACCACGCACGAAGAACACCGCGCGTGGCATGGGCACATCGATCAGGTTCCGGCCACAATGGCCGCGAGATCCTCTTCCACTGTCGAGATCGGCTTCAGATCGAAGTTCTCGACCAGGACATCCACCACACCGGCCGACAGGAACGCTGGGAGCGTCGGTCCCAGACGGATGTGCTTCACACCCAGGGAGAGCAGAGCCAGGAGCACGATAACAGCTTTCTGCTCGTACCACGCGATGTCGTAGGAGATCGGCAGATCGTTGATATCGTCCAACCCCAGAGCCGCCTGCAACTGCAGCGCGATGTAGGCCAGTGAGTAGGAGTCATTGCACTGACCGGCATCCAGCACCCGCGGCAACCCCGCAACGGTGCCCAGATCCAGCTTATTGTAGCGGTACTTCGCGCAGCCGGCGGTCAGAATGACGTGATCCTGCGGCAGCGCCTGGGCCATCTCCGTGTAGTAGCTGCGGGAGTTCTGCCGGCCGTCACAGCCGGCCATCACCACGAAACGCTTGATGTCGCCACTCTGCACAGCATCGATAACCTTGTCCGCCACACCCATCACAGTCCCGTGGGCAAAGCCGATCGGAATGGTGCCGTCCTCCAGGGCCTTGGGCTCACCTGCGGCTAACGCGGCCTCGATCAGCGGGCTGAAGTCTTTCTGCTTGCCGGGCTCACGGTCGGCAATGTGCGGGCAACCGGGGAATCCGGCCGGACCTGTGGTGAACAGCCGATCCCTGTAGCTATCCTTGGGTGAGACGATGCAGTTGGTCGTCATCAGAATGGCGCCGCCGAAGGACTCGAACTCTTGGCGTTGGTGCCACCACGAGCCACCGTAGTTGCCGACGAAGGTGTCGTACTCCTTGAACGCAGGATAGGCGTTGGCCGGGAGCATCTCACCGTGCGTGTAGACGTTGACACCTTTGCCCTCCGCCTGCTTCAGCAGCTCCTCCAGATCCAGCAGATCATGGCCACTGACCAGGATGCCGGGGCCTGGACGAACCCCCAGTGAGACCTGGGTGGGCTCCGGGACGCCGTAAGTGCTGGTGTTCGCCTCGTCCAGCAGGCGCATCGCCTCCACACCCATCTCGCCGGCCTTGAGCACCAGACCAACCAGATCATCGGCGCCCAGGCTATCATTCATCGTGGCGTCGAGTGCTTCCTGAATGAAGGCCAGCAGATCATCGTTTGTGTGCTCCAGCACATAGGCGTGGTCGGTGTAGGCGGCCAAGCCCTTGAGCCCGTAGACCAACAACTCGCGCAGTGACCGGATGTCTGCCGGCGTGCCGGGATCTGAGAGGATACCCACCACCCGTCCTTTCGTATCCAGGACCGCAGCGTCGTAGCTCTTGGGCGTCCACGTCAGATACTCGGGAAGGCTCGAGTCACAAGCATCGCTCCCGTGAAGCTCACCGCACCGCGCCAGCGCGCGCTCGCGCAGACCATCGCGCCGTTCCACAGCTTCCTTGATCCAACCCACGTACCGATCGGGATCGAAGTTGGCGTTGGTGATCGTGGCGAAGAGCGCCTCCGCCACAAAGAGGTCGGTTTCGGGATCGACGATACCCAGACTCTTGCGGGCGCGCACGCCCCAGAAAGAGATCCCCTTCACCAACCAGAGCAGCAGATCCTGCAGATGCGATACCTCTGGAGTCTTGCCACACACACCACGGATCGTGCAGCCCTCATTCTTTGCAGCCTCTTGGCACTGGTAACAAAACATCGCTGACATGATTGCCTCCTGATACGCAATTGGTGTTCCGATTCAGTCGCGCTGAAGTCACGGCAGGGAAAGCACGACGTGCCGATCAACTCTCCGAACGGCTGTCCCACGAGATTGTGTAGGACAGTGAGATCGCACCCACTGGGCAGACAGCCTCGCACAGACCGCAATATGTGCAGGCCTGCGGGTTCTCGAAGACGGGCCCAGCCTCGGCAAGAGACACTGCATCCTCAGGGCACTCGGTTACGCAACGCCCACAGCGTGTGCAAGTCTCGGCATCGATCTCAGGTAGTGTCCACATCTGCATATCTCGCCTCTCGTTGACGATCTCTCCTGGATGTCCCTATCATACCCGAACCTCACCGCGAACTCTACGACGAAAGTCGCATTCAGCGGAAAGACGTAGCGCAAACTGTCAGTTCGCGTTCCACCACAACCAAGCCACCGGGCCAGCACAGGCGCCCCCTGCCTACCTGCCTGCAAGCTAACAGCCTGCACCACGCACAGATGTAGCGCATACTGACAGCTTGCATCACCACAAACAGAAGAAGCCGTCACCTACCCCGGAATCGAAGCCTGTGCTATAGTACGCGCCAGAATGCTACGATAGCAGATAGGACGCATTATGTTTGCACATCACGTGTGGCAGCAGAATCGAGTCCTCGTCGTTGGCCTTACAGCAACCCTCATCATCCTCGGACTGTCCGTAGTCGTGGCCGGCATCGGGCGCAGGTCCGAGCTGACTGAACCCGGCGAGCCCGTGGACGCCCTGGCAACCTCCAGAGATGCGTGCGTGACCTGTCACCGCGAGGAGTCGCCCGGCATCGTCGCTCAGTATAGCTACAGCACGATGGCTGCCGCCGGCACCACGTGTCAGGACTGTCACGAGGTCCCGGAAAGCTATCCCGGCGCTCAGCTCCACGAAGGAGCCTTCCTGCTCAGCAGCCCGACCACCGCGCGTTGCGAAACGTGCCACGAGTCGGAGGCCGCTCAATTCTACGCCAGCCGGCACAGCATCCCCGCGTACGTAGCCTACGCAGGTGCTCAGGATCTGTCGTCCGAGCACCAGGCCATGTACGAGGCCATCCCCGAGGGCACCTATTCCCCGACCAAGGCGCGCAACCAGCTCTATGAGCTGGAAGGCCCCGAGGTAACCAAGTTTGCATGCGAGACCTGCCACAATATCGGGCAGCCTCGTCTCGACGGATCCGTAGGCCAGTGCCAGGACTGCCACCTGCGCCACTCCTTCAGCCTGGAGCAAGCCCGCAAACCCGAGACGTGCAACGCGTGCCATATCGGCCCGGATCACCCGCAGTGGGAGATCTACCAAGAGTCCCCTCACGGCATCGCCTACATGACGGATGGCGACAACTGGCATTGGGAGGCTGAACCCGGAACGTTGACCGTCCTCGATCTACCCGCTGCAACCTGCGCCACGTGCCACATAAGCGGGTTCGGCACCACCGGCACCTCACACGACGTCGGAGAACGGCTGAGTTGGTATCTCTTCGCGCCCAAGAGCACACGGCGGCCCGACTGGGAAGCCAACCTGGCTCGCATGCAGGGCGTCTGCATTTCCTGTCACAACGAGACCTTCATCGACGACTTCTTCACGGCAGCCGACGCTGCCACATTGGCCGTCAACGCGTGGGTGGATGAGAGCGATCAGATGTTGGCGACGTTGGCCGAAGCCGGGTTACTGACCGACGCACCGTTCGACCAACCCATAGATTTCGTGCACTTCGAGCTCTGGCACCATTGGGGACGCACTGCCAAATTCGGCGCCTGGATGCAGGGACCTGACTACGTGCAGTGGCATGGTGCCTACGAGGTGCTCCGCAATCTCGCCGAGCTCCGCGAGATCGCGCACGATCTGGCCGAACTCCGCGAGTTCGCGCCAGAGCTGCAGGGACAAGGGGAGTCCTCGCAATGAAGGGGCCACTCGCCACAGTCTTCCCACCTCTGCGGCGTCTTCCGTGGACGGGCAAATCGTACGCAGTCTCTCGCGACGAAGCGTACCTGCTTTTCATCATCCTCAATGAGTTGCTCCTGGGCGTGGAGAGCACGCTGGCACATATCAGCAACGGCACGGTCAAACCGTACGAGTGGACGCCCATTCTGTTTGGTCCCATCGCCGGCTTTGCGCTCATCGCTGCCTTTGTCGCCAATCGCAAGGGGAAACCCTGGGGACGCAATGCCACCATCGTTGCCCTGACCGGCAGCATCATCGTCGGTGTCCTTGGAACATACCTTCATCTGGTCAGAACCGTGCGACCTTTTGCTGCGGCAGGCACCCGTCTGACACTCGGTGCAGTTGTCTGGGGCCTTCCCTTGCTGGCACCACCCGCCTTCGCCTTGGCGGGCATTCTCGGCTTCGTTACTCTGTCAGCCCGACCGGTCGAGGACAAGACCCGCGACTACATCCTGCTTTCCAGTTTGGGCATTCTGATCGCTGCAGTGAGCAGCGTGATCGACCACCTGCGCACAGGATTCACCAACCCCTGGTTGTGGATCCCCACCGTGGTCGGCGTCTTCGCGACGCTTGTCGCGCTCACGCTGGCGCTCGTCAAGACTCGCAGTCGAGGCGAGCTGACCACCTATGTAGTGGCCATGTTGATGATGATTGTGACCGGCCCCCTTGGATCGGTGCTCCACTTCGTGCACGACCTGGGCGTTGGCAACACAATCGTGATCGAACGGCTTCTGCGCCAGGCCCCAGTACTGGCGCCCATGGTTCTTGCCAACTACGGGCTGATGGGATTGCTCGCGCTGATGGATGAGGAAGCCTGACTGAATGCCCGCAAAGGCCAGAGCCCAACAAGCAGCAGCACGCCTCATGAGCATCGAGCTCTTCAGCAGCCTCTCCGAAGCCACCCTGGGCGACATCGCGCGCCACGGCCGGTTGCGCACGTATGCCCGTGATGAACACATCGTCCTGGAGGGAGATCGCTGCGAGGCCGTCTACTTCATCGTGTCCGGTGAGGTACGCGTCTACCGCGTGTCACGCGCGGGGCGCGAGCAGGTACTGGTCCGGCTCAGATCCGGGCGGGCGTTCAACACTGTGCCGCCGTTCCAGCCGGACGGGCGTAATCCCGCCAGTGTTGCCGCGATGGCCAAGAGCACGATCCTGGTCCTCCGATCGAGCGATTTCCTGCGCCTCACACTGGCCCATTCGGACCTGACTATGGCAGTGCTCCGAGACCTCACGGGGCGTCTCGTCCACCTCACGGACCTTGTAGAGAACTTGGCTTTGTACAACGTGCAGGAACGCCTGGTCCGGTTCCTGCTGGACCGGGCAGATCAGCATACGGAGCAGGCGAGTGGAAGCGAAGAGGGACCAAATGAGGACGCCCCATCGCCGGTGATCCAACGGTGGACACAACAAGACATCGCCGCGCACCTGGGAACAGTGCGCGACGTCATCGGCCGATCCTTGCGGGCTCTGGAGGACGACGGCCTGATCCGGGTGGATCGAGGCAGGATCGTACTCCTGGACCGCAGCAGACTCCAGCGCCTGGCGGGTCGGGACTAGACAGCCGAAACGGGCCCGGGCCACCTGCGATTGGGGGCAAAGCCCGGACTCTCGGACCACCGGTGATCCGCAAGATGCCGGTAGTCTATCCCCAACCAAATGCACGCCGTGCTCGGATCGTTGAAGATGATCATCGTCATACCATACTGCTCACACCGGTAACGCGCCCCGACTTGGAACCACGCCACGCTGTGCGCTACCACAGCATAGCGAGATCCCCTCACCAACGGATTACTCCGGCCGTGAACATCGGCAAGCTGCGTCACCACGCACTCGTCAATCTGATCGTCACTGACCCACCGGCAGTCCAGCAGTTGGCGGTAGCCCCGTATCAGGTCGGGATCCTGCCCCAACGCCTGCTCGTGCTCAATCAGGTCCTGCGCAGTCAACGTCCCATATGCCCGGGCATAGACGAGAGATCCGTGTTCGAGCAAGGCATACTGTATAGGCATAGAAACCTCTCTTTGGGGGACTTCGGGACCCGTTTCCCCACCAAAACAACACTCCAGAACACCACATCGCAGCGTAAAGCACAGAAGCCCCGCCCCGAGGGCGTGTCTGCGACCGCCGGTCGCGAGAAAGCACACCCCAAGGGCGGGATCTCAGGCCTGGCACCACACCGCGGCGCCACAGTATCTGTCAGATAGTGAGCTTGGCCCCCATCGCGACAGCAGGCTGGGATCGCATCCAATCATCCAATTGAGCTGCAAAGGACTGCAGCGACACAGCCCGGATCTCGCTCAGCGCACTGCGTTCCATCTCACTGAGTTCAAACTGCGAGAGAACCTGACCGCGCTCCTCGGTCAGCAGCCTCGAGCGCATCTTGTCATCCACCACTGCATGTGATATCAGATCTCGCAGAGCCATCTCAGACATAGCACCTCACCTCCCCTCCCAGATGTCGCCTCAGTCGTACGACGAGGTGCGGCATAGGGCTTCGTCTTCACGTGCGCGGCTGAAGCCCTATGCCACAGCTCGTGGCACTCAGGAGGGACATCGCCAAACCAAGGTCTCCTGGCCGAACGGCCCGCACCGGATCTCCCCAATCACGGAGAGATCCCAGGTCAAAGACTCCTGAACCTGAAGGGGGCTCGGCTACCCGATTGCGCAGCCGCTGCCACCAGAGGCGGGACAAGCATAGACAGCGGGATTTGCCTGAGTCGCTGCGGCCAGGGCCAACGCCAAGGCAGCCAGAACAACGCGCACAACGCGGGGATCGCTCACCTTTGCCACTACCAACTGCATCCGTGCTTTCATCTCTCTGCCTCCGGTGTCTCTACATAGGCTAGTGCTGTTTGCTTTCGTATCTGCCCATAGGGTACAGGCCACCGGTAACGAGACGGTAAACGCAGCGGTAACGAGATGAAGGAATTCGGAGAATCGGTGGGGGATCCGTCGAAGTCGGGGCGATTCTGCCTGACCGGACCGTGCACCGCCACAATCGCGGCAGTGT
>CBFCZM010000041.1:0-12297 GCA_965602565.1 uncultured Anaerolineae bacterium | reverse complement strand
GTCGCGAAGATCAGCTCGGCGGTCTGTAGCGCGCGATGCCCGGATAGCTCAGGTTCGCGACCGGTCTTCAACGCATCGATCAGGTCAAAGATGGCCTCAGCGTGCAGGTGCGAGCCGTGCAGCCCATCGGCTTCCAGCTCAACCGTCTGCCAGGCACCGCCGGTTGTCTCATTGCGAATCCGTAGATCCGGACCGCCCTGCACGGCAACTTCGATAGTGCCCTTGGAGCCGATCAGCCGGTTGCCACAGCCGCTGCTCCTGAATCCTGAGCCCTGTCCATAGAAACTGCTGCCGCCGGTGACCATCAAACCGGCTACGCCATTGGCATACTTGAACAACGACACACCCTGTCCCTCCAGTATCACGCCGAAGATCGTGGGGCTGCCTTTCGCTTCAACCTGACCGATGACCCATTCCACTGGGGTCTCGTCGTTGTAGAAGAACAGCATATCAAACCAGTGCGTGCCCCAGTCAAAGAGATCGCCGGTGTAGGCCTCCAGACGTTCCAGCTCCCCGATGGCCCCGTCCTTGAGCAAGGCCTTGGCCTTCCGGAAGGGGGCGCCGAAACGTCGCATATGGTTGAAGGTCAGAACGACGTTGTTCGCATCACAGGCCTCAACCATCCTCTTGGCATCGCCGTAGGTGAGAGCCATTGGCTTCTCGCAGTGGATGGCCTTGATCGGCTTGCCGGCCTTGGTCCCGGCTTCTGCCACCTTGATCGTCATCGGCGCGTGCAAGTGAGGCCAGAGGCAGATGCTGACGATATCGAGCTCCTCGTTGGCGAGCATCTCATCGGCGCTGGCATACCCGCGCGGCACGTTGTGCTCATCGCAGAACGCCTTCAGGGCGATCGGGTTGATATCCGCAGCAGCCACGATCTCAGCGTCAGGCGAAGCCTCGTACCCCGCAGCGTGCTCGTGCGCCATGCCGAATCCGGTTGCACCGGGAAGGTGCCTGCGCAATCCAGTACCAATAACGCCGACTTTGAGAGTAGTCATTAGCCATATCCTCCGTGTGGTTGTCTGTGGCTGAAAGCTGACAGCTTTCAGCTAGCCGCCAAAAGACGGGGTAAGCAGCAAGCGGAAGTCGCAAGACGGGTCAGCCGTCTACTACTCTCTTCTTACTGCCTACTACTACTTCCCTGCTCCCTGCTTCTCGCCGTACTAGATCCTCTCCCGCGATTCGATCTTCTCCTCATCCAGCATCGCACCCAGTCCTGGGAGATCCGGTAGCTTGATCGAACCGTTCTCCGGTATGTACATCGGCCTATGGAAGAATTGCTTCCGCGCCTGATGACGGAACAAGTACTCCACGTAGGGCACCGTGTTGGGCGATTGGGCGCCGGCAACGTGCAGTGCCGCCAGCAGCGAGTGGCCGTGCGCGATGACCGGCGTCTCGAAGGCCGAGGCCAGCGCACAGATCTTGACGAGCTCGGTGATCCCGCCGGTCCAATCCGGGTCGGTCTGGACGACGTCAATCGCCCCGGCCACCAAGAGCTCCTTCACCTGCCAGCGGGTGTAGACGTGCTCACCCGTCGCCAGAGGCACCTTCGAGGCGGCGCGGAGCTTGCGGAACGACCCAACACGCTCGGGATGGAGCGGCTCCTCCAGCCACGTGAGGTTGTAGGGCTCAAAGGCCTTGACCATCTCCGAAGCATAGCTCACATCCCAACCCATATAGGCGTCGAACATCAGCGGATAGAACGGCCCGACGGCCTCGCGCAGCGTCTTCACCAGCGCCAGATTCTTCTCCTTGCCCTGCGTGCCATCCCCAGGGCCATAGCGGAAGAACCACTTCTGTGCCGCGAATCCCTGGGCTCTGAAATCCAGCGCGACCTCTGCTGCCGCCTCGGGCTCGATCGAGTAGCCCAGCATACTGGCATAGGCGGGCACCTCGGGACGCGTTGGGCCGCCCAGCAACCGGTAGATCGGCTTGTCCCACGCTTTGCCCTTCAGGTCCCACAGCGCGCAGTCGACGACGCTGAGGCCCGTCATGAAGATGCCGGATCGCCCGTGGCGGTTCAGGCGCAGCATCTGGTCATAGAGCAGTTCCGTCGCCAGCGGATCGCGTCCGATCAGATAGGGTGCATGAAAACGCCGGATGATGTCGGCCTGATAGCCGTCGATGGGGCCGAAGAGGCCCGAGATCCCCTCACCCGTCTGGATCTCAACATAGATCTCCGTGATAGGCTGCGGGCCCTCAGGGCCCTTGGCCCAGCTGCGCGCATTGAACTCGGGATAGACGTCGCTGGACTGGGACTGCCGGTTCCCAGTGGAGAACGCCGGGCTCTCATAGGTACCGGATAACTGCCAGAGCACAACATCGGTGATCTTCATGGGTCTCCCCGCATCTTAACGTTTGAACGTTCTAACGTTTCAACGCCAAAACGCTGTTTCATCCATAGCCAGTGCATAGATCTTCCGCTCGCCCTCGTGCAACGTATCCACCGTCAGCCATCGCCCATCGGCGGACCAGCGGGGATGCAGGTCACATCGCATGTCACCGGTGGCACCGGGCGTCCGGTGCAGAAAGCGCCCCAACTCGGTGACCTCACCGGTATCGACGGTCACCAGCGCCAGCCGCTGCACGCCGTCAGCATCCGGATAGGTATCCGCAGCCATCCACCGTCCGTCGGGCGAGAAGTTCAGATGTCCGGCCGGCCCCATCCCCCTGGAGATTCGCCGGGCCTGGAAAGGATGGTGCGTCTCATCAAAGACCACGTACTCGTGGTCGCGGCCGCACCAATCCGCATCGACCAGGACCTCGTCCGGTGTCCGGCCCCAGATCTGGTGCGAGATCGCCCCGTTGCGCCAGTAGACGTCGGAGAGGCTGCACCGTAAGTCGCTGCCATCCAGAGCCATGGTGTACATGTAAGTTCGCCACGGCGTCGGGGGATCCATCTGCGGCGCTGTGCGGAACAGCACCATCACGCGGCTGGCGTCGCTGTTGAAGATCGCGTGGTTCAGCCACATATACACGCGCGTACGCGCCCCTTGGAGGTCGTAGGGGAAGGGATGACGGTCGATCAGCTGCCGGTAACTGACGATTTGCCGCGTGGCGCCCGAGCGCATGTCCACCAGAAAGAGCCCATCGTTGTCCCAAACAGGGGTAGGATGCTCTCGTGGCAACGCCGCGAGGGCATAGGAATAGCCACGGCGCGGGATCCGGCTGAAATTGAGGGAAACACCCCACCGCGCATCGCGCGACGTCGTGTAGAGAGGCACGTCATACTGTCCCACTTCGCCCTCATCCAGGCTGTAGATCCTGGCGATGGGGCGCCGATCCTGGCCGTCCTGCACGAAATCGTTGTAGACAAACGAACGCGGCCGGTGGCTCAGCCAGAGCGTCATCGCGCCCTGCTGGTGGCACCAGGCCAGCGACTCACCGACCTTGTGGAAGGTTCGCGTCTCACGCTCTACAAAGCCCACATCGGCGGGTTCGCCGGGCTCCGGCAGGCGCGTTTGCTGAGGAATACGCAGTGCAAGGTGGTAGAGATTGGCGCTATCCCAGGCACAGCGATCATAGTAACCGAAGGTGTAGCTGGCCGGCCCAGGCGTCAAGTTGATCCAGTTGAAGTCTTCAGAGATCTCCATTTGCATGTGCCTCTATATCATACCTTCAAGTGGAAATTGTACTACCGCTCAGGGGGCACCACAAAACACTCCTTGACAACGCGCCCCATTACAGTACAACGGGGCCACCAACCTACCCACATCCCCCTCCTCCACCATCTCGGCGTCTGCGTCCCAAGTCACAGGTACAACGGAGGTGTAAGATGGCCGTCATCACCATATCACGAGAACTGGGCAGTGAAGGCGACAAGATCTGTGATTTGCTTTGTGAACACCTGGAATACTGCCGTGTCGATAAAGCGGTGCTGATGCACATCGCCGAAGAGGCCGGCATCGACGCCGAAGCCGTGCTGGCGATGGAAAAGGGATTCACGAAGCGGGCACGCCTCGTCAGCGGCGAGATGACCTCGCTCTATCGAAAACAGCGTACGGCCTTCGACAAAAAGGGCGTCATCGACGATCTCACCTATGCGGAAGTCGTCAAGAACGCCGTGGAGAACTACGCTCGGCAGGGCGACGCCATCATCGTCGGCCGCGGCGGACAGATGCTCCTGCGCCACTGGTCCAACGCGCTGCACGTACGGCTCTACGCCCCGGCAGAGGTGCGGGCACAGCGACTTATGGCCAGGGAAGACATCTCAGAGGCCGCTGCCCTCCGCCGCATCAAGCAATCGGATGAGCACAAACGTCAGTTCATCCGCCAGATGTTCAAGAACGCTGACTGGCGCAACCTCAAGTACTACTCCCTCGCCATCGACACGTCAAAGATCGCGATGGAGACTGCCGCGCAGATCATCGTGCTGGCGGCGCAGGCTCTTGATTCGGCCGGTTGACCTCTGGCACTCTGGAATCCTCAATCTCGCATTTGGCGTCAAGATCGCGCTAAGTATCAACCAAACCAAATCAAGAGACGGCTGGAGTTCATCCAGCCGTCTCTGTGTGCAGCACAAATCCTCTTACCCCAGCTCCCGCAGCCACGCCCTGGCGTCAGCGTGGCCGGGGGACATCTCCAACGTCTTCTCGAATGATGCCCGGGCCCCCCCCGTCCGCCCCAACCCCAGCTGCGCCAGACCAATGAGGTAGGTCAGGTGAATGCGCCGCCGAGTACCCATATCGGCTTCAGCAAAGACGAACTCGGGCACCGACGTGGCGAAACCCTGCTTGGCCTGCTCCGCCAACCGCGCGGTAGCCTTCTCCAACACTGTCGTCAGCACCGCTTCAGCCTCCGCTTCCCGCCCCATCACCCGGAGCGCCTTCGCGCGATAGATCGCCGTCTCGGAGACCTCGCCGCCGCGCGCGTCCAGTACCTGCTGGAAGGCCGCCGCAGCTCCGGCATCGTCGCCCAGATTCTGCTTGGCCAGGCCCACATAGTAGTGCTCTTCGGCATCGGGCCAGCGCAGGTTCTTGCGCTCGCCCAGGTTCTCGGGGTAGCTCTCCAGCGTGGTCTCGAAGTGAGAGAGCGCGGCCTGGGCATCACCGGCCTCCAGCGCCGCACGGCCCAGCAGCAGATGGGACTGGACGTACTGCTGCGAGACGCGCCCGGTGCCGCCCTCCCACGGGTGGAAACGGCGGGACAGCACGTAGTCCAGCGCCTTCTGTGGCTGGTCGGTCTGGTTATAGAGCGCGGCTAGCTCCACCGAGAGATCATCCCGGTCGCGGGCTATGTCAGAGTTCGCCTCCAGCAGCGCCAGTCGTTCCTCGGGCGACACGCCGGTACGGGCGCGCAGCTGATTCAACTCGGAGAGTACACGGCCGTCCTGCGGGGCAACCTCGAGAGCCTTCTCGTAGTAGGCGATGGCCTGCGCCGGCTCATGGTGGACGTTGTAGGCCGCAATGCCAAGGTTGCGCCACGGAATCGAGAACGCCGGCGCCAACTCGGTTGTGCGCTGCCAGTTGGCAACTGCCTCATCGTAGCGCTTCTTGTCATAGTACAGGGTGCCGAGGTAGTAGGCAACCTTCGCGTCATCGGGCACCACCGATTGCGCATACTCCAGGATCGACATCTCCTCCAACCGTACCGGGAAGCAGTAGTCGGTGGGCATCTCAGACGCTCGCGCGATGTAAGCCTGCGCCTGATCCTCGTGGCCCAGTTGGTGAGCGAAGGCGCCCAGCGCATAGAGCACGGTGGGGAAGGCGCTGCCATCTTCATGTTTCACCAGGCGGGACAGCACATCCGCGGCCTCATCCCAAAGCGACGCATTGGCATAGTCGAACGCCAGATCCAGATAGGACTGAATCTTGGAGAGCGCGTGCGGCACATCCAGCATATCGGACAGCTCTGCGAGCTGGCTCTCAGCCGCGATCGGCTTGTCCTGAGCCTGGCTGATCAGGACGGCTTCGTTCCGCGAGACCATATCGAGCGGATCGAGCGCCACCGTCTCGCAGGCCATTGCGGCGGCTTCGGTGAGACGGCCCAATCGGCGCAGCACCGCAGTCTTCAGGTTGCGGGCCTTCATGTTCATCGCATTGGTCTGGAGGGATCGCGTCAGGTGCCCCAGCGCCCGCTCGTAATCCCCCCGCAGACAATCGATCTCGGCCAAGGCGTAGTAGGCCGGTGCCTGCCAGGCATAGCTCCAGATCGCTTTGTAGAGCGCGGTATAGGCTCCATCCGGATCGCCCGACGCCTTGAGCGTGACGCCCAGGTTGTAGAGCACTTCGCCGTCGCGTGGGTTCGGATTCCGGCGGGTCAACTTGTCGATCGCTGTCCGGAAGTGCGTGGCAGCCTTGGTGAACTGCCCGCGGCGGTAGGCGACCAGGCCCATGGCGTTGTTGCAGCGGACGTCCGTGGGATCCTGGGCCAGCGCGGCCCCCCAGTACGGCTCCGGTTCGATCGTGGGGTGACGGTACTGCTCCAGGTGCAGCCCGGTCAGATAGAGTTCCTCAATCGTATCGATAGCTTCGGGCGGCGGCGGCGGGGTCTTGGCCTCCGGCAGCTCCGGCACCTCGATGGTCTGTGGCGCATAGCGGATGATCTCGTGCCCGTCCTCGTCGCGGAGTCGGAACAGCAGATCGGTCTCCTCCACACCGTTGGGGCAGGCCATCTTGGCCACAAAGGGTTTGCCCGGCAGAAGCACGACCGTGCGTCCCATCAAGGTATTGGCGCCGGCCAGCAGCGTCAGCGACGCTCCGGCCAAACGCTCGGTCACCGCCACGCCTACCCTGATTATGCCGTCCTTGACCTCAAGGTTGACGGCAGCCCGGCAATTAGCGTTCTTCGCGGGTCCGATCCTCTGCACGGGATACCAGAATTGGCTGAACGTCTTGGTCTCGTAGGGTTGCAGCCACGAGAAGTCCGGCTGGTTGTCCGTGTAGGCGCCGGCCATCAGCTCGATGTAGGGGCCATCAGCATCCGTCAGGTTGGCCTCCCAACCCTTTGCGAACTCGCCGTCACCCCAGGTGAACATCTTCTTGCCCGGCGCGATGTAGCGATTGGCAACGTGGATGATGCCCGCATCGGCACGGTGGTCGTAGCCGCCGAAGTAGTCGTAGTCGGTGTCCCATACAAAGTACGACGTCGACACAGGGATTGCATCGTACCAACGGAGGTCGGTCCCCTTCCCCTCATTGCTGTAGTCGATGCCGTAGTAGGTCTCATGCGCCATGGGGAAGTGGGCCATCGAGCGCTTCGAGTGATCCGTGACGACGGTGACATCTTGGGGGAAGACGACCTGGTATTCGTCGTGGACGTGCACGCCGACGTTCAGCCACCAAAGGAAGGTCTGCACCTCGGGGGTGCGGTTGTAGAGCTGGACCTTCATCTCAAAGAAGGCCTTCCCCGGGTGGAGGCAGATGCCCACCATCCCCTTCATCCGCTGCATCGGATCGTTCTCGCTCAACCAAACCGTCATGCTGCCGTCCGGATGCTCCTCGATCAGGTGCTGCATCGGCATAAAGGTGGAAGGACGGTGGTGCTGTGGCCAGTTGTACTCGATCCCACCCGAGGCCCACGAGCCGAAGAGCCCGATCAGAGCCGGCTTGATCACGTTCTGGCGGTAGATGAAGTGATAGCCGCTGGTCTTGTCCAGCGCCTCATGGATCCGCCCGCCAATCTGCGGCAGTATCATCAGCCGGACGTACTCGTTCTCAATGTAGACCGCCTGGTAATCCCGCGGCTCACTCGCGCTGGCGAGCTTATCCAGGAACGGATTGGGATAGACCCGACCGCTGGTGCCCTGGTTGACGCGTTTCTCCAGGAACATCGGATTCACATCCGGTGCCGGGGGCACATACGTCGGAAGGATTATTGCCTCTTCCCATGCCTTCACAGTGTCAGTCATATCTCTCTCCTTTGTCACTGATACACGAGATCAGATAGTCGCCTTGCTGGGAGTCGGTCATGAATACCGGTGGGATGATGCCGACTGAGTGTGTCGAAGATGCGACAGCCATCGACATTCCACAATCTCTACCCCTGCGAAGCGTGTCCAAACCGCTGCCGGCCCCAGATTGGGCTGCCCAAGAACGAGATTAGCCGCGGCCAATCAGAGAATGCGCACCTGTGCTGCCGCCACAGAACACACAAAGCGACCTTCACCTGACTCTATGGGCTCCGTGTCTGCCAACACATCGGCCTGCACACAAGATCAGCACGACTGTCAATGCTGCATCTCCCAGGTGTCAGGTGAAGGTCACCCGCATCGGTAACCAAGTCCAGAAGGCGCGATATTCCGCACTCAGCCCCTAGTGAGAGCTTATCGCGGACCGCTCAGATAGCAAGCACGCTCACTCTGGATTGGCGTGCTCGAGAATGTAACGGCACTCCTCGCCGTCCAGCTCAGATACCGGATCCTTGGTGCTGAAGATCAGGGTCGGTATCGCGCCTTGCTTCAGGGCGGCGTCGATCGTGTACCGGCGATTCTCACCCTTGCCGTAGTGATAACCGATGCCTCTTGAAAGGCCCTTGAACAGAACCTCATTCACCGGCAACGTACCTTCCACAAGCCATGACATGTCCTTTCCGTCGGCGGCATACTGGTGGGCGAAGTTGTAGAGGTGAAACTGCACCACAGACAGAAACTGGGTGGAGATCTCATTGCGCGCCTCGCCAGAGACACAGAAGCCGGGCGCCAGCTCAGTTAGCTCACGAATGAGCTTCAGTGACCCTTCTGCGTAAGAGAGCCCCTCCACCCGAGCATTGTCACTGTTGTGGATGAGTTGCGACACGTCGATGAAGATACTGTCCAGTCGCAGGTCCTGGATCAGGTCGGCGATCTGTCGGGTGAGCTGTCTCCGCCACGGGGACCAGGCCAAATGGACGTTGACCAGGATCTTCCACTCTTTGTGGGAACCCATATGAGAGTAGCTTTGGGGGGGACCGAAGTTGCGCCACCCCTCTACCGGCAGCCAGGACCATCCCCCCCAGCGCAGATCCATAGGACTACGGGTGCAGAAGTCCCGAGCCTGGAAGAAGAACGGGTGGTCGGGGCTCATTTGGCAGGTGTTTGTGTGCGGAGCAGTATGGAACCCCATCTCGCGCGCCTTGAGGATGAAGGCCCTTCCCGCCTCATCGGGCTCAAAACTCGGATAATCCTCGTCGTACCCATAGGGCCGCCAGCGAGGAAGGTGAAGAAACACGGATTTGGGATCGATCTTCTTCGCCAATGCATCCAGCAGTGCGGGTTCCGCCGGACACCATGAGATGCCCAATCGAAGACCATCGAGCCAATCAGGCCGCAACTGCACTAGTTCAGTGAGAGAGTACGTTTCCCAGTACCAATCGCGATACCGACGGATCGGGACCTTCCAGTTACCCTCATAGGCCGAGATGCGCCAGCATACATTCCCAACGCAGCGGTTTTGCTCTAGAGGTCCGGTTGCGAGAGTGAAGAACCCAACAACCTGGCTGTTCTCATCGTGCCCAATCTTCACCGCTTTGTAGAGGTGGTGGTCATCCCAAGTCTGCACAGTGAATCCCGACTCGCCGCCATCGAAGACCAGGAATCCTGCTTCCCACCCACTTGGCCAGAGAGCGTATTTCCCCGCCATCTGTGGATGGTCCAGGGGCAACTTGACCCCCTGTTGGAATGGGGCAACGACCTGCAGATCCTGCCGGATGCCGGGCACATTCATGGCGAGGCCCGCGACCCCGCCCTGCATCGTCCAGGCGGAAGGCTCCAGCAGAATGTCGTCCGTCTCCTCATCGATAGCGATACGAACGGAGACATCGCACTCCCAATCGCTGAGCATCATCTCGGCGATCCGGTCCGTCAAGATAGTGTAATGGAACTCGCTGGCAAGAGGATGCACGCCCAAGGGCGCGATCTCTCCGTTCTGGCGCAGCAGCTCAAACATGGGGACATCGTCCTGCGACCCTCGATCGAGAAACTCTTCGCCGGTCTGGGCATTCCGGATGGAGATCAGATGACCCTCACTGATCTCCACGACTGTCGCACCTGAGTTGATGATCAGACCGTTATCAGTCTTGCGGATCATGGTTTGCTCCCTTCTTCACTCGGTAATGGATCACATCGCAGTGGCGAAGGCCGACACATTACCGTCTCCATCCACCGCTCGGACCTTGTACTCATCCTCCAGCGTGCCGGCGTCGTCGAAGTAGTAGGTGCCCGTGGACACCTTTGTGAGCGGCTCGCCGTTCTTGAAGACCTCGTAGAAGGACACCATCACGTTATCTGTGGATGCCCCCCATGAGACGCCTACTCCTTCGTGATCTATCCAGCGCTCCGTCACCTTCGTCGCCGGGCCGGGCGTGGTTGGCGGCTCGGTGTCTGTGCCCTGCCCTGGGCGCCCCGGCAGGTTGATCAGCAGGTTCTCCCCGTACACGACAGTGTCCAGCGCGATGCCCTGAGCCATCCACTCGGCACCCGTCTTGGTCTGGGTCTCCATACCGCCTTCCAGGGCCTCGATGGTATACGCAACCTCGGCTATGAGTCCCTTGGGGTAGATGACTACGGACTTGCCGATGATCGGGTTGAGATCGTTGCAGCTGATCATGACGATACCCTTCGTGTTGTCCCACGTCATACGCTGCATGATAAACGTCGGATCGCCGTGTTCCACTGTCGGGCGATACACCTTGATCCAACGCCCATAGACGCCCTGATCGCGCAACCAGTAGAACAGCTCCATATCCTTGCGCTTGCCCTCAAGGGCTTCAAGCGTGTAGCCATCCTCAGGGCTCTGTGCTCCCTGGCCCGGTGCCTTAAACAGCTGCCTCTCCCGAGGCGTGTACTCGTGCCAGCTTGCTCTGAAACCGGAGCGAGCTATGGGCATGCCCTGGAGTTTGACGATGGGCATGATCAGCGTTGTCCAGTACCCGCCGTAATGTTTACACTCTCCGTCGGTGATCTGCTGCTGATCGGTGTACCGCACACCCTCGATGGTGAGCGTATGACCGCCGGATGAACAGCCATCCAGACCGGCATCAGGGTTGCGATCCTTGAATTCCTTGTAGAGGCGGTAGAAGTTCTGGCTTTGCAAAAAGTTGGGATTCCAGTCGCCGCCCTTCGCGTTCCAACTGCGGTCGTTTCGTGCATTACATGGGTCCCCATCCACGCGCAGATCATAGGTACCGATCTTCTGTTGCATGCCACAGAGCATATTGAGAATCCACTGGTAGGCTTCTTCCTGCGACATATCGATGGTCCAGTTGTACCAATTGCCATGGAAGTCCAGCAGCCACTCGGGGTGCTCAACCGATACATCGGACAACCTATCCGCATGCCATGGCGGCATCCAAAGACGGAAAGCCATGTCATTCCTGCGGAAGTAGTCGTTTATGTGCTTCCAGTCGTCACCAAACACGCCATTCCAGTTGCCCTTGGCGTCAAACCAGAAATCATCCACCCACAGGCGCTCTACGCCGATGTAGCGGCCCATCTCAACCATCTTGTAGACCCTCTGGGCTAGCGGGGCCGCACGCCAGATAGTGAGGTTGGTGCGGTTGAAATACGCGTCGCGGGTGTAGTCCCACTTGTAGGTGTAAATGTATTCGTTGATCGTGTTGCCCAGGTCATCAATGTCGCCAACGAACACACCGGTCATCATCGGTGGTATCCTCATCGTCCCGCCGGCTTTGAGTTCGTAGGACAGCAGTTCGCACCAGCCGACCAGCGAGGTATTGCCGTCGCGACTGCCGATCTGCGACTTCCACCAACCCTGGTAGTCAAAGGTCATGTACCAGCCTTCGTTCTTGGTCCTGTTACGAAGGGCGAGGAACTCGAACCACATACCCGCGCCGTTGAAGCGGGAGTGTGATCTGTCGATGAAGACGCCATCAACTTCCATCATCTCCGGAGGGCCCTGGGAATCAAGATCCTTCACGTAGCCGTCCACGATGTCCACGGCCTTCAGGATCGTGCTGCCGCTGAAGTTACCACCACCTGTCATGTACAGAAAATCGGTGTCCTTGGTCGCATCGTTCATCAGCCGCTGGACAAATATCCGTGGTCTGTCTATGGTGCCGTCCTCCCCGGATATGTTCTTATATACGGTCCATTCCTGGATGACACCCACACCCGGATATGCCACATAGTGGCGCTCTACCCTGAGAACATCATTCTCGAGTGTTATGATGGCTTCCAGTTCTTCCTGCGAGAGCGCCGACGTCGCGACCTCACCTACCCGCCAGCCACACTCACTGCCTGCATACTGCTGGTCGTTGAAGGTGATCGCGAACTCGTCCGAGGGCTGGGCGCCGCCCGAAACGTACTGACTGCCTGTGAGTTTGTTGATGTAGCTGGTCATCGCGAAGCAGCCACATTCACAG
>CBFCZM010000040.1:0-12304 GCA_965602565.1 uncultured Anaerolineae bacterium | reverse complement strand
AGGATGCCATCTGCGGTGCCTTTGAGTGTGATCGGCGTCTCTGCCATAATATCCCCATTATAGCACGGCTGATGAAAATGGTTGTTACGACAACGTGTCGGTCGTTGCCGATCTGTGGCAATCCAAGGTGTGACTATCTGGCATTCTATCTGTTTCAGTGTATAACTCAAACCGGTCACACTACTAGTGCTCTGAGAGGTGCCTCATGCGACGTACACTGAGTTGGCTTATCGCCTTGTCCGTGCCCGTCGTGCTGACGATGGCGTTGGTGCGCCTGCTGACGTTCCCCTGGTATCCGGCCTGGGAATACGGGCGCCCCGGGTTTCCTGATGATCCCTATGGTCTAGCGCAAGTAGACCGCCTGCGCTTGGCTCAGGCCTCCATCCGGTTCTTGAATACTCCGGGCGCCACCACGCTCCTGGGAGATCTGGATCTCCCCGACGGTACACCGGCGTACAACGAGCGCGAACTGGACCATATGGATGATGTCAAGAGGGTGTACAGCTGGTTGACGCTGGTCGCCGCAGGGCTGCTGGTAGCGAGCGGGGTGTCCGTGTGGCAGCTGGGGCGCTCGGACGACCGCTGTGCAGCGTGGCGGGGACTCATCAGGGGAGCTGTGCTGACACTCGTGCTGTTGTCCGCCCTGGGCATCTGGATGCTGGCCGCCTTTGACCGGTTCTTCACCCTCTTCCACGGCATCTTCTTCCAGCCGGGTACGTGGGTCTTCTATACCACCGACACGTTGATCCGGCTCTTCCCTTTCCGCTTCTGGGAGGATGCCGGGCTCTTGGTGGCCGGCTGTGTTACGCTGGTCACGGTGGGTCTCCTGATCTTCAGCGTTGTGATGCGCCGTCGCTGTAGGGCTCGATAGCCGCGTGCCGCACGTGGCCGAGGGAACCGCCCGTTATGCTGACAGACAGGCCTTCATCCCAGAGGAGGTATGCAGTGACGACCCAAACACCGGACTGGGTCAAGGACGCAGTTTTCTACCAGATCTTCCCTGATCGGTTCGCCACGAGCGGCCGTCCATCCCTGCCCACGAAGCTGGAGTCGTGGGAGAGCAGACCCACACGCAGGGGCTTCAAGGGCGGGGACTTCGCCGGTATGCAGGCGCGTCTCGACTACTTGGTAGATCTGGGCATAGACGCCGTCTACTTCAACCCGATCTTCCAGTCGGCGGCCAACCACCGTTACCATACGCATGATTACTATCGTGTCGATCCCGTACTGGGCGGCAACCAAGCGTTCAGGGAATTCCTGGACGCGGCTCATGATAGAGGCATCCGGGTGGTGCTTGACGGTGTCTTCAATCACGCCAGCCGCGGCTTCCTGCAGTTCAACCACATCATGGAGAATGGCCGGCAGTCGCCCTACGTCGATTGGTTCACCGTCAACGGGTTCCCTCTGAACGCATTTGACGTGCGCGGCGCGCCCAACTATGCTGCGTGGTGGGATAACCCGGAACTGCCCAAGCTCAACACGGACAATCCCCAGGTCCGCGCATTCGTGATGAATGTTGCAGAGACCTGGCTGCGCTTCGGCATCGACGGTTGGCGACTAGACGTGCCGCTGGAGATCACCACGCCCGGCTTCTGGGAGGAGTTCCGCCAGCGTGTGAAAGCTGTCAATCCGGAGGCCTACATTCTGGCCGAGATCTGGGATGATGCACAGGAGTGGCTGACCGGCGATCACTTTGACGCAACCATGAACTATGGTTTCAACCGGGCGTGTTACGGTTTCTTCGGCGGGCCCCGGTTGGATGTTTCGCAGCGCCCCGGCGGGTTCGAGATCACTGCGTTGGATGGGGCAGGCTTTGCCAAGGACATCGATCATCTTCTGCACCTCCATGACTGGGACGTCACACTGGCTCAGTACAACGTGCTGAGCAGTCACGATGAGCCGCGCTTCTTGACAATGGTGCGCAGCGACACTCGGCGGCTGCGTCTGGCCATGCTCTTCCAGATGACGTTCCCGGGCGTGCCATCCGTCTACTATGGTGATGAGATCGGCATGGTCGGCGGTCCCGATCCCGACTGCCGAAGGGCTTTCCCATGGGATGAGCGGCAGTGGGACTGTGGATTGTGGCAGGACTTCCGCCGCGCCATCGCGCTGCGGAAGGCGCACAGAAGCCTGCGCCGGGGCACCTACACCGAACTCCTGGTTTCTGAGAGCGCCTACGCCTTCACGCGGCAGGATGCGGACGAGACTGTCGTGGTTGCCCTGAACGTGGCTGATGAAACCGTGGATCTGACCCTGGATCTGACCTCGGTGCTGAGCGACCGTGGTTCGGGCGCAGTGGTGTTCGCAGATACGTGGTCGGGAGGCGAGGTCCGCGCCGAGGCCGACCGACTCAGGATCCAGGTGCGGGCGCTGGATGGTCGTATCCTGATCTGCTGATCTCTGATAGCTTGAGCTGGTTGAGTATGCTCGCTTCACCTCGTCCCCTTCTCCTGTCCCCCTTCTGTTGTTCTGAATCTATCCAATTCATACATCGCTCTTATGCTTTTCAAATACTCACCATGTATACTAATGTCCGGAATGATTAAGGACGGAGGTAGAACATGGCGAAAATAGTTGGCATTGACCTAGGAACGACAAACTCGGCAGTTTCCGTGATGGAGGGTGGGCAGGTTACTGTGATCCCGACGGCGGAGGGACGCCGCTTGTGTCCGTCCGTGGTCGCCTTTACAAAGAATGGTGATCGCCTGGTCGGCGATCCGGCAAAGCGTCAGGCTGTTGTCAACTCGGAGAACACGATCTACTCTGTGAAGCGCCTGATGGGCCGTCGCGCCGACGAGCGCGAGGTCGAAGTGACCCGCGAGATGGTCTCCTACGATGTCGTGGCAGGCAAGCAAGGGGACGCGCGCGTGACCGTGCCGATTCAGGACAAGACCTACACGCCGCAGGAGATCTCGGCAATGGTGCTTCAGAAGCTGAAGAACGATGCCGAGGCCTACTTGGGCGAGACGGTGACGCAGGCCGTCATCACGGTGCCCGCTTACTTCAACGACAGCCAGCGCCAGGCAACCAAGGACGCCGGCCAGATCGCCGGCCTTGAGGTGATGCGTATCATCAATGAACCTACGGCGGCGGCCTTGGCCTATGGCCTGGACAAGGCCAAGGATGAGACGATTCTTGTCTTCGACTTGGGTGGTGGTACTTTCGATGTCTCCATCCTTGATGTCGGCGATGGCTTGATCGAAGTGAAGTCAACCAATGGTGACACGCATCTGGGCGGCGATGATTGGGACGAGCGGATCGTGCGGTGGATGCTGGAGGAGTTCCGCAAGGAGCAAGGCATCGATCTTTCGAAGGATCGCCAGGCGATGCAGCGTTTGCGTGAGGCGGCTGAGAAGGCGAAGATCGAGCTCTCCACGATGATGGAGACCGATGTCAACCTGCCGTACCTCACTGCGGATGCGACCGGTCCCAAGCACCTTCAGGTTCGTTTGACGAGGGCCAAGTTTGAGGGGTTGAGTGATGATCTGGTGGGTCGCTGCCGGCGGCCGTTCGAGCAGGCTCTGAAGGATGCTAAGCTCCAGGCCGATGGTTTGGACCAAGTCGTTCTGGTGGGTGGTGCCACGCGTATGCCGATGATCCAGGAGTTGGTGCGCAGCTTGACCAATGGAAAGGATCCCCACAAGGGTGTGAACCCGGACGAGGTCGTCTCGGTGGGTGCCGCCATCCAGGGCGGTGTGCTGGCCGGTGACGTGACGGATATCCTATTGCTGGATGTGACCCCGCTTTCGCTGGGTGTCGAGACGCTGGGCGGCAGGATGACGAACTTGATCTCGCGCAACACCACGGTGCCGGTCAAGAAGAGCGAGACCTTCACCACGGCCGAGGACAATCAGGCCGCGGTTGACATCAAGGTTTACCAGGGCGAGCGCCCGATGGCGAGCCACAATATGCTGCTTGGGCAGTTCCGTTTGGACGGCATTCCCTCCGCGCGGCGGGGTATCCCGCAGATCGAGGTAACGTTCGACATCGATGCGAACGGTATCCTCAATGTCACGGCAAAGGATAAGGCTACGGGGCGTGAGCAGCACATCATGATCACGGCGAGCACGAACCTCAGCGAGGACGAGGTGAGCAATCTGGTCGAGGAAGCACGATTGCACGAGGAAGAGGACCGGAAACACCAGGAGTTGGTCGATGCCCGCAATGAGTCTGATGCTATGATCTACCAGACCGAACGGACGCTGGAAGAGCTAGGCGACAAGGTGCCCGGCGATCTGCGCGGAGAGCTGGAAGGCGCGATGAATGACTTGCGCACTGTGAAGGATTCGAGCCAGGATGCTGGGGCGATTCGCCACAAGATGGAAGACCTGCGTAAGGTTGCGATGAAGATTGGCGAACAGGCTTACGGTGATGCCGATCCCGGTGTGACCCCTGGCCCGAATGTTGGCCCCGGCTACGGCCCTGGCGCCGGAACCGCTGGTGAGCAACCTGGTGATGATCCTGATGTGGTGGAAGGTGAGTACCGCGAGGTAGACTAGCATCGCGGCCCACAGCCCCAAGTGAGGGCGGCCCGGTGTTGACCGGTTACGAGTGACAGGACAAGGGGTGGCGCTGGCCACCCCTTGTTGTTCAGATGCTATACTGAAGGAAGAGCGACTGATGAGATTATCCAACAGAGTGACCCATATTCCGGTAGGACGCCCAGGCACGCCTCGGAAGTACGCCCCTGCAGCGCAGGCCCCGGAGCCTCGGCATGCGGCGGGACCCTCTGAGACGGAGCTCCCTGCCGTGACCGGTGCGGGCGCGCCGGTCGACGGCGTGGATTGGCAGGAAGCGACGATGCGTCTCAAGGCGGAGATGCAGAACTATCGCAGCCGCCAGCGGCGTTGGGCTGAGGACGAGGTCACTCGGGGGAAGGCGCGATTGCTGCACAGGTTTCTGGATGTTGTGGACAGCTTCGAGCAGTCGCTCGAGTATCTCGATCCCCAGGATCCGGTGCATCAAGGAGTGCAGCTAGCGTATGATGGTGCTCTAGCGTTGTTGGTCCACGAGGGCGTTGAGCGAATCTCCGCGCAGGGACAGCCCTTCGATCCGGATCTGCACGAGGCTGTCGCAACAATGCCGGTCCGGCTGGCCGGCGTGGCCGATATGCATGTGGCCGAGGTGCTGTCGCGGGGGTACCGGTACGGGGATCAAGTCCTACGGCCCGCCAAGGTAGTGGTGGCCGTGAACAACACAGCGTAGCTACGGCGTGCCGCGCCGCTGCGCGAGCCACGCCGCCGCCGTGGCGGACAGAAGGAGTGGGTATGGATCATAAGGACTATTACGGTTTGCTTGGGGTCCCCAAAGGGGCCACGCAGAAAGATATCAAGCAGGCCTACCGCAAGCTCGCGCGCAAGTACCACCCGGATCTCAACCCGGACGATACGGCTGCCGAGGCGAAGTTCAAGGGGCTCAACGAGGCGTACGAAGTCCTCTCCGATCCGGAGAAGCGCAAGATGTTCGACCAGTTTGGGAGTGATTGGAAAACCTTCCGGCAACGTGGAGGCAGTGCGGACGACTTCTGGCAGCAGTGGGGCCGCGGTGCGGGACGGGGAGGTGGGCGCCATACGTACAGCACAGGTCCCGGTGGTCTCGGCGGTGATGCCTTCTCCGACTTCTTCCAGCAGCTGTTCGGTGGCTCCGGCGGGATGGGGGGCGCGCCCTATGGCGGGGATATCGGCGATCTCTTGGGCGGTAGGCGAGGGCGCCGACAGGTTCAGAATCGGCGTGGGCAGGACTACGAGCAGCCGGTGGCAGTCTCACTGGCGGAGGCGTATCTCGGTACCAAGCGGCTCTTTCAGATTGGTGAGCAGCGCATTGAGGTGACGCTGCCGGCCGGTGCCAAGACGGGCACTCGGGTGCGCGTGGCAGGCAAAGGGGCGCCCGGTGTGGCCGGCGGGCCGCCGGGGGACCTTTTCTTGGTAGTCACGGTCGCGCCGCATCCGCGGTTTGAGCGCCAGGGCGAGAATCTTGAGACGAGGGCGCAGACGGATCTCTGCACGGCCGTCCTGGGGGGAGAGATCCAGGTTCCCCTGCCCGATGGTCGTTCGGTGCTACTCGATGTGCCCGCGGAGACGCAGAACGGGACGCGGTTCCGCCTGCGAGGCAAGGGTATGCCGGTGCTAGGAGGCGCCGGTGAACGCGGCGATCTGTACGCAGTAGTGGAGGTTTCGCTGCCGCAGGCCCTGAGCGATGAGGAGCGCAAGCTCTTCGAGACCCTGCGCGAGCTGCGCGGTTGATGGGGGAGGCTAAGGATGTTTCGACGGATTCTGTTTGCACATAACGCTACGCCTGCTGCTGAGCGCGCGCTGATCTATCTGGAGCACATGGCGCGGCTCGAAGAGGCCAGCGTTGTTGTCCTGCATGTCTATCAGTCACCGGATCGCTATACGGCGATGGCCGGCCATGCTGCCCTGGTCGAGCAGTTAGAGCAAGTCGCCCACGAGGTGGTCAATGATACCGTTGAGTATCTGCAGAAGGTGGGGATCTCGGCAGTGGGAATGGTCGCCGCTGACGGTTCACCGGCACGCGTCATTCTCCAGACCGCAGATGATGAAGACGCCTCACTGATCGTCCTCGGGACGCGCGGCCCGGCCAAGGTTGCGGACATCCTTCTCGGCGATGTGAGCACCGAGGTGCTACGGAACGCGCGTTGTCCGGTTTTCCTGGTGCCTTGACAGAATGGAGTAGGACATGAGAGTGAAATCTCGGCTCGTGTTGATCATGGGCGTGCTCGTGGCGTTGTCGTTGGGATGCCTTGCCGTGCCTACGGTGGTGCGGCAGACCGAAACTCCGGTGCTGCCGAGGGCGACGGCTGCGCCGACAGCGGGCCCCGTGGTGGTGGCCCCACCGGACACGGCGTTGGGGGACCTGCAGACACAGGTCGAGGCGGTCTATGCCGCCACCGGTGATTCGGTCGTCAACATTGCCGTGACGACCATCGGTCGCGATTTCTTCTTCAATCCGGCGCCGCAGGAGGGCACCGGGTCGGGTTTCGTTTTCGATGACCTGGGCCACATCATCACCAACTTCCACGTGGTGGAGGGGGCTGAGGAGATCCTTGTGACGTTCAAGGACGGCACGACCCTGGACGCGGCGGTTGTGGGGGAGGATCCCACCTACGACCTCGCCGTCGTGAAGGTTGATCCGGATGCCTACCCGACGCATCCGCTGCCGCTTGGGGACTCGGAATCCCTGAGGATCGGCCAGTTTGTGGTCGCCATTGGTGCGCCCTTCGGTCTCGACCAATCGCTCACCTTTGGTGTCATCAGCAGTCTGGGGCGCGTCATTGAGAGCCCGGATCGGCGGTACATTGGCGAGGCTATTCAGACCGATGCAGCCATCAACCCCGGCAACTCGGGCGGCCCGCTGCTGGACCTGGAGGGTCGCGTTATTGGCGTGAACGCTCAGATCGTCAGCCCGAGCCAGGCGAATGCGGGCATAGGGTTTGCGATCCCCGCGCGATTGGTCAAGCGCGTGGCCCCGCAGCTGATCGAGTCCGGTGTCTACCGTCACCCGTGGATGGGGGTTGGCCCCGCTGGCCTGACCCCGCAGCTGACGGAAATCTCGCGGGACGCCGGCTATGATGTGCCTGATGTGGGCGTGTTGATTATGAGCGTGGAGCGCAACTCCGCCGCAGCCCGGGCCGGACTCCGTGGCGCGGAGGACCAGGTGAGTACGCGTTGGGGCGATGTGCCGGTCGGGGGCGATGTGATTCTGTCGCTCGACGGGACGCCGATCACGGATTCGCGAGATCTGATCGCCCATCTGGAGACGTTCACCCAGCCCGGCGACACGATCCAGGTCGAGATCTACCGCGATGGCGAGATTCTTGAGCTGCCAGTGACACTGGGCGAGCGACCGATGCACTAGACGTGCAGGTCTGAGACGTGGAGCAGCGCGCTTGCGCGTCCCGGCAGGCTCCCTGCTGTCGCATGCACGTCTGCAGGCTGGGCTGTTGAGCCCGGCCATCTGGAGGGGCCGCGTGGACAGAGAGCTGGCCTGGACGGACTCATCTACTTACGGTTACCAACTAACGGGAGGGAACAATGGACGAGATGCCGGCAGATGTGATCCGGGAGAAGATGCGACGTTGGCGCAACGTGATGTGTCCCGAGAGTGGGCCAGATGCGGAGATCGGTGCCATCGATGAATTCGAGGCGGAGCTGGGCGACCTGCCGCCGCTCGTGCCGCGCATCCGGGCCCTGATCTCGCGCATTGACCCGCTGAGCCACTACAAGGCCTTCGAGAACCTCGACTTCTTGCTGGCGGCCATCGGTGCTCTCGACTATCCGGGTAGTCCGGCGGTGGACGTACTGTGGCGCCACGCCATGATCGATGAGGAACGCCGGGCACAGGTAAGGAGCTACATCGATGTCATAGGTGCCTGGCTGGCGGACACAGACCTGGAGACGACCAAGACAGCTCAACCGGACAATGCCGACTGTGCAGTCCAGGTCTTCGAAATGCTGGGAGAGCCGAGCGAGGAGAAACGGTGGTTGGCAATGAGTCTGCGCAAGACACTGAAAGAGCACGCATACACACCGTGGGATTTCATCAGCGAGTACGATGATGCGGCCTTCGTGCGCGCGGTCTACGAATCGATCCTGGGGCGCCCGCCCTCGCCTGACGACCTGGCCTTCCGTGTGGAGGAGCTGGCGGCGGGCAAGAGTCGTGAGGCTTTTTTTGCGGAGGCAATGGGGGGCGACGAACATCGGCGCGGGCACCTGCACGGTGTCGCGGGTCGTCTCAAGTAGCAGGAGTGCCAGGCTGTCGTTCACCGGCAGTGGGGCCGCGAGTGCCGATGGCTGCGGTCCTGTGCTTGCACGGCGAGCTGGTGAGTGTAGTCTACCGGGTCCGGTGTTACTCCGAGCCCCGGAGCGGGCAAGATGCCCGCGGTCCACAGAGCCTCTTCCGGGCTAGGCTGCGCCGCATCCCAGGTACGGATGCTGCTCAATCCACGTGGCCAGCATCTCCAGGGCCCGCTGAGCGTGAGCCTGACCACGGGCACGCTTGCCGCGCGCTCGCTCGATCGTCGCCTTGGGAAGCAGTGGCATCAACCCGAAGTTGGCCTTCATGGGCTGGAAGCCTTCTGCCTCGGCGTGGGTGATGTAGTGGATGAGCGCTCCGAACATCGTCTCGTAGGGGAGGGCGACGGGAGGCAGTCCGTGGACCAGCCGCGCGGCGTTGACGCCCGCCAGCCAGCCGCCGCTGATGTTGCCGGCGTACCCCTCAAGGCCGGCCAACTGCCCGGCGAAGAAGAGATCCTCGCGATCGCGGTACTGGAGGGTCGGCCGGAGCAGGGCGGGCCCGTTGATGTACGTGTTTCGGTGCATTGAGCCATATCTAGCGAAGTCGGCGTGCTCTAGCCCCGGTATCATGCGCAGCACGCGCTTCTGTTCGTCGTACTTGAGGTTCGTCTGGAACCCTACCAGATTGTAGAGTGTGCCGGTGGCGTTGTCCTGACGCAGCTGGGCTACGGCGTAGGGACGCCGGCCGGTGCGTGGATCGCGCAGGCCCACCGGACGTAGGGGGCCGTAGGCCAGGGACTTGTCACCACGAGTGGCCAGTACCTCCACGGGCAGGCAGCCCTCGAAGAAGCGCGGGTCCTCGCGCTCGAAGTCTCGCAGCTCGATGCGCTCCGCAGTGATCAGGCCCTCGCGGAAGGCGTCGTACTCCTCTTTGGTCATCGGGCAGTTGATGTAGTCGCCCGTCGCCGATTCGCTCCTGTCGTAGCGCGATGCCCGGAAGGAGATGGCCATGTCGATGCTGTCTGCGGCCACGATGGGCGCGATAGCATCATAGAAATAGAGGTTCTCGTGCCCTGTCAGTGCCTGGATGGCGGCCGCCAATGGGGCCGATGTCAGCGGGCCGCTGGCCAGGATGGTGGGGCCCTCTGACGGGATCTCGGTGACCTCCTCACGGACGAGACGGATGTTGGAATGCGCCACGATCCGCTCGGTCATAGCCGCGGCAAACCCCTTCCGGTCCACTGCCAGCGCGCTGCCAGCGGGCAGACCGTGGGCATCAGCGACCTCGATCGTCATCGAGCACAGCCTCCGCAGCTCCTCCTTGAGGAGGCCCGGCGCTCGTCCGATGAGATTGGAGCCCAGGGAGTTCGAGCAGACCGGCTCGGCCAGCTTCCCTGTTGTATGTGCCGGCGTCATTGTGTGCGGGCGCATCTCGTAGACGATCGCGTCGGCGCCTAGGCGCGCGGCTTGCCAGGCCGCCTCGCAGCCGGCTAACCCGCCGCCGACAATGGTGATCGTTCTGCTCACAGCGTCTCCTTGCCACGAAGGTTTCGGCCTGAGTGGATGTTGCCACTCAGGCCGAAACGTATGTCCTGCCCAAGACTTCCGCCCGCTAGGGTCAAACGCCCGCGCCGAGGTGACCTCGTGCTTCTGGCGCCGGCTAGGTTGTCGTATCGTCCCTGGTTGCGCCCGGCGGCACGCTGAAGATCTCACCGGTCCGCGGTTCAGCGTGCAGGAGGTCCAGGGCTTCCTGTTCCCATTCCTCCGGCACTCTGATCTCCACGCGTCCCATACCGTCCATCGTGATGCCGATCACGGGTCCGACGGATTCATAGCTGAGCAGCACGGGGATGCCCGCGCTCTCAAGCAATCCTCGGACCACATTCGCCCGCAGCAGGCCATGCGTAACGAAGACCGTGACGAGGTCCGTGACTTTCTTCTCGTGGGCCATGTATGTACCTCCTCATGTTCGGCTTGCGCTATCTCCTAGTGTGCGACAGAACATCGCGTTTGTCAATATGGTCTAGTGCTGGTATAATGTTCGCTGGTAGATGAATACTGCGCGGTAGGGGGAATGCCGCGCACCAGATTGCGAGGCCTATGAGCACAAGCAGTACATTGAGCAACAGCCAGCTTTGGGAGCAGTTCACGGTTCTGGAGTCGGACCTAGATCACCTCGTCAACTTCCTCGTCGAGAAAGAGACACCCTATGCGCTGGGCGTACTGGCGTATGAGCTAACCCACTACCGATATGACCAGATGGCCAGTATGGTCGAGGATACGCTCGCTCAGGGACGCACCTATCGTCCGGGTGAAACCTATCAAGTGGGCGAGACCGTCGTGTTTCCGCACCTGGACAACTTGACCGGCGAGGTCGTGGCTGTCCGAGCCGGGCGCAATCCGGAGCACGAGCCGTTTTCTGTCATTCGGGTGAAGATTGGTGACGGCACTGAGCGCGAGTTTGCTGCGGAGTTGACGCAGGTGCATCCACTCAACAGCGTGTCGTATCTCCCCGACGATGAGATGAGTGCCGACAGTGTGTATGAGACAAACGGGCAGAACATTCGCGCCGTGCTGCAGCTCGCGCTCGGGATGTCGCCGCAGTTCGTCACTGTTGGTGAGAAGTGGTTTGTGCGTGATCTGTTGGCCGACGTTTCGCCGGGCCAGGTCAACATCGCCGAAGCGGTTCTGGACATGGCCGGCGGCGGACCCGTTGCGACCCCGGAGCTGTTGGCGGAAATCGAACTACCGGATGAGATCCCAGGGCCGCTGCGGCTCTTCTCGTTGGAGTGCGCTCTCCTGCACGATAGCCGGTTTGATGAGGTCGGGCCGGCGGGGCAGGTTGTGTGGTATCTGCGTGATATGGAGCCGGCCGAAGTCCGGGAGACGCCACCGCTGCTGCGAAGCGAACCGATGCCGCACAATCGCCAGGTCCTGGACGACGTGATGCTCTCGCTGGAGGCTCAGGCGGCTGATGAGTGGTCGGAACTGGATGTACCGGCGTCTGTGACTGCCACGCAGCCGTCAGATGTGCCGGTGACGATCGTGTTGAGCTATCCTCATTGGCGCAGCGGGACGCTGCCATTAGCTCCACACGTCGCAGACTTCTTCCCGACTGCACGCATTGCGAACCGTATCCGGTTTACCTTTGTCGATGACGCGACCGGGGAGGAGTTCCCAGGTTGGGTTGTCCGCAGAGGACGCTACGTCTTCGGTCTGAGGGATTGGTACGCGGCCAACGACACGATTGTCGGCTCGTTTGTCGATCTGTCACGAGGGGACGAATCCAGCCAGATACGCGTCGGGGTGCGCCGTACTCGCTCGCGGCGCCGGGAGTGGCTGCGCACCGTGACGTCTGAAGGGGACAATCTCCTCTTCGAGGTGACTCGGGTGCCGGTGTCCTGTGAGTTTGACGACCTGGCCGCCGTGGCTGTCGAGAATCCAGAGCAGATTGATGCACTGCGCAGACGATTCGAGCGGATTCCGCTGGAATCGCTGCTGGACCGGGCCTTTGGTGGCCTGGCCGGGCTAAGCCTGCAGCGCGCCGTGCA
>CBFCZM010000039.1:0-12315 GCA_965602565.1 uncultured Anaerolineae bacterium | reverse complement strand
CTGGTAGCGGCTGAAGACGTACTGGATGTAGCGTGCATACGATTCAGGCCAGTCGTAGAACGCGCGCCATACACTCGTCACATCGCGGCGAGCCACCTCGATAAAAGCTGTGATCCCCTCTTCATTCAGATAGTCGATCTTGCGGTCCAGATACTGGAAGTAGGCCGGGTTGATGCGATCGAAATCCGGCACCACGTCCTCGTGTCCGGGGGCCTTGCCTGGGAAGAAGAAGGGACGCCCCCCCTCGTTGTGCATATCCTTGCCGGAATCTGTGCCGGCCTGCGGCCAAGCCTGACGGATCCCCAGGTTGGCTTCTCTATCCACCCAGATGCGGGTTGGCTTGCCGTCATTGGCCCAGTTGGGGAACGCGGCGATCATCGCCAGGAGATTGTAGCCCTGGGCCTTGCGGAACTGAACCATGTCCTTGAAGCCCACCCCGGGACCCGGCGGACGACCCTCCGGTTCGTCGGTCCACCGATACCGGAAGGTGGGAATCGCCCACCACGTGTCGCCGAGCAGGAAGACGGGGGTGCCATCGGCATAGGTCAGTGCGTGGCCATTCGCCGATGCCTGTACCGGTCCTCGGCGGCACGGATTCTCCGCCAATTCGTCCGCCGCCCAGGCGACGGCTTCCAGACATCCCCGTTCGCCGCACAGCCCTGCATCGGGCTGGCTTGCGCCGCTGCGCCACGACCACCTCCCCGGCGTGGGAAGTGTGATGCGCACCCGGAAGGTGCTGCCGCCATCCCAGAACCCGTGCACGCGCTTCTGGAAGTCCGGTCCCTCAAGATCCACCCACACGGTCACATCTGTGTAGGGATTGGCGTAGGTTTCGCGGGCCTCGAGCGTGATCTCGACCTTCTCCCAGATATGGACACTTCTACAATTCATCGCTCGGCGCTCCCCCCAGATGAAAGAGGTGGCATGGTTCAGGGACTGACTACAGACCGGCATCGTTGACCAAGTCCAGGAGATACCAGTGCGCGTCAGCGGCATCTCGCTCCAGATCCTGCCACTCCGCCTCGATCGAGATCGGGCCATCGTAGCCACCCTCCTTCAGCGCGCTGAAGAACAGGGAGAAGTCGCAGGGCTCAAAGCCAGGCGGCAAACGGTTATCGAGGGTCGCGATATGCGCGTGATGTAGCAGGGGCGCCACGGCGACAAGATCCTCAAAACTATCGCCATCGAGCCCCCAGTGGTAGGCGTCGACAAGCAGCCTCACATTCGGATGTGCGACCTCCTCCACGTAGCGTCCGGACTCTCCTACAGTCGTCAGGACGTTGCAGGCCCCCTTGTTGAGAGGCTCAACGACCACCGTCACGTCGTGTGCTTCTGCAATGGGCCCGATGAGCTTGCCGAAGTGCACCAGCTGCTGCCACGCAACCTCCCTGTCGAAGCCGTCAGGGATGGCGCGGGCACCGCCAGATCCAAAGACGATAGACGTGATGCCCGCGGCCTGAGATCGCGTGAACGCCTGGGTCACATAGCCCTTCAGAGTATCCCAATCGACCTGCGGCCCGGTGAGCTTGAGATGGCCGGGCACGAAGCAATTCGCCGCGAGGGGGAGGAGTGGGCTGGCCTGTATGCGTGCCAACTCCTCCTCAAAGACAGACTCGGGCTGTTCAGTCTTCAGGTGATTCTGAACGTGGAGCTCGATGAAGTCAAAGCCCGCCTCAGCCAGAAGGTGACCGTATCCAGGATCAGCACAGACGCCGTATTTCATCGCAGGACCTCCTATAGATACGCAGGGAACGACCAGCAGATGGCATATCGCAATGGGAAATCGACCGATAGCATTCAGCAGATACAGACCATTTCAGGTGGTCGGACGCTAGAGCGATACACCAACTTCGTGGGCAACGCCGCGAATGTAGTCAGCCGACAGCTGGTACGCTTCCTGGGTCTGTAGATGCTCGATGATCAAGGGAGTGTCGGGGCCCAGCTTTTCGATCTCGCACAGCAGCGTCCGGTAGTCCAGGTTACCCAGGCCGGGACGGACCTCATCAAGATGCGTCGTCAGTGTCGTAGAGATCAGCGTGTCCTTGGCGTGGCAACTGCGGACATAGGGTCCGAGCTTCGCGAACCACTCACGGATCAGCTCACCGTTGCCGAAGTACCGTTCGGGGCTATTGACCACATTCACCATATCGATGTGTACGGCGAAGGCTTCCCGGTCGACCGCGGCCAGAAGCGCCAGATAGCTGTCCGCAGTATCAGGATACATCCAGGGCATCGGCTCAAGCGCATATGCGGTCCGCGTTGGCTTGACGGCATCAATGATCGTCCGCACCGACTCGACCACCATATCGAAGGTCTCAGGCGTGAGATTGTCAGGATGCGGCCCGTCCCATGGCTGGCCTCGCGATCCAGAGATGTTGACGCAACACCGGGCCCCCACTTCATCCGCCAAAGCCAGCTGCGTCTGGCACTTTTCCAGCGCTGCTTTACGTTCGTTGGGATCTGGACTCAGTGGGTTGCTCCACGCCCCCACCTCGGCAATCACGATATCGGCTTCGCGGGCGGCCAGAACATAGGACTGAACAGTTGTGGTATCATCATCCGCACTCACCGGGCAATGCGCAGCGCGGTATCCCAGCGTTCTGTGGGCTTTGACCCACCGCTCAGGGGTCATCTCTGCGATAGAAACTGGTCCGCCTAGTCTCATGCTCCTAATCCTCCCTTGTTAGTCATCGCCTGTTCGTACACCCGAAGATAAACCCGGGCGCTCGCGCCCCAGGAGAAATCCTGGGCCATCCCCTGGCGCCGCATCCTGTCGATATGGTAACTGCGGTCATACCACGTGCTGACAGCCCACCCGACAGCGTAGTAGATGGCCTCCGGGCTGAGCTCGCGGAACTTGAACCCTGTGCCCACCCCGCCACGCTCATCGTACTGCTCAACGGTATCCGCCAACCCTCCGGTGTCCCGGACAATAGGCAGGGCTCCGTACTTCAAGGAATAGATCTGGTTCAGGCCGCACGGCTCATAGCGTGAGGGCATCAAGAAGAAGTCCGCGCCCGCCTCAATCCAATGTGCCAGCTCATTGCTGTATCCGATGTGGCTCCCGATACGGCCGGGGTAGCGTGCCGGAAGCGCACCATAGCGAGCCTCAAGCCCACGATCTCCGGAGCCCAGAATCGCGAACTGGACACGCATATCGCGCACAATATCCTCAATACAGGTCGCCAGCACGTCCAGCCCCTTCTGGCCGGCGAATCGACTGACCACGCCGATCAGCGGCAGGCTGGGATCGACGTCCAGCCTGAGCCTCTGCTGCAAGGACTCTTTGCACAGAGCCTTGCCCCGCAGGTCGTGACGGGAATACTGCGCCGGGATCAGTTTGTCGACAGAGGGATCCCATTGGGAATAGTCCGCGCCATTGAGCACACCGACGTAGTCGGCACCGCGATCGCTCAAGTGGGGCGCCAACCCGTGCGCATACTCAGGCGTGCGGGTCTCGTCAGCATAGGTAGGGCTCACCGTGTTGACCACGTCGGCGTACTGGATGCCCCCCTTGAGGAAGTTGATCCTGCCGTGATCCTCAAACTTGTCGGAGGTGAAATTGCGCCACTGCAGACCGATGTAGTCATAATTCTCGACCCCATAGACGCCCTGATAGCCAATGTTGTGGATCGTAAGCACACTGGCGGCGCTCCCCAGCACGTCGTCATCCCAGTGCCATACCTTGAGATACGCCGGGGCTAGCGCCGTCTGCCAATCATGCGCGTGGACAACGTCAGGGCGGAAGCGCATATCGTGGCACAGCTGAAGCGCTGCCCGTGTCAGGAACGCGAAACGCCGCGGGTTGTCGCCGTAATCGCGGAAACGGTCGTCGTGATAGAGGCCGGGACGGTCGAAGTACTTGTTCGACTCGATGAAGTAGACCGGGACACCGCCGGTCGTGCGCGCAGTGTCAACGGCGCACCACTCCTCAGTGTTGCCCATCCAAACACACATCTGATCGAAATGCCGCTGCAGCCCATGTTTCACCGGATCGATGGAAGCATACTTGGGCATCACGACGACAACATCGTGGCCCAGCGCGCGCAGGGCCTTGGGCAAAGCCCCCACGACATCCGCCAGGCCGCCACTCTTCGCGAACGGCACGCACTCCGAGGCAATCATCGCGATTCTCAGCCGTCTTTCCATAGCATAGCGTCCTTGCCTAGACTGAACAACAGGCCTGCTGCACAGCGGCAGGCCTGCTAATCGAGCTCTGACTGCACTCTGCCTAGATGTCGACGGCTGTGGACTGTGACATCTCCCGGACTTCGTCAGCTGTCACCTCACGGCCGAGCTTCTCGGAGAGGTAGATTCCCTCTGAGATCAGCATGGTGTTGAGGGCGATCTTGGCGGTGGGGAGGAGCTCCACACGACCCTGGTTCGCTGCAATCCAGTGATGCTGCGCGCTGTCGTAGACATCGCCGATTTCGTGCACATTGTGCATTCGGTAGTCATACTGGCCAAGGTCGGCCGTGCTGTCCAGTGCGACGTCGCCGATGTTCCGGTAGAAACCGAAAGGATCGAGCCGCACGCCACCCTCAGAGCCGACAACATACGAGCCGCCCAAGCCATCGATATTAATGGCCCACGACTCTATGATATCAAGGGCGATGTTGTTCTCCAGGCGGACGAACCCCATCCCCAATTCCTCGACGTTGTAGCCACTGATCTCCGCCCGTCGAGGATCAATAGGCGTCTCCTGGTAGGTCTTCCCCGTGATCCGCAGGACACTGGGGTTGCCGAGCAGGTAGAGCATCCGGGCAATATGGTAGACACCCATATCGTAGAAAGCTCCGCCGGCGGAGACATCCTTGCGGACGAAGTTGAAGGAACCATAGCCATCGACATAGGGTCGCCCACGGCGACGGAAACCCGCGGACCGCGCATGGTAGACTCTACCCAGATGCCCACCGTCGACAAGGTACTTGGCGACCTTGGTTTCCTTGCTGTAGAGCGTGCCCAACTGAATGGAGAGGAGCTTCCCGGTCTCCTCAGCTACCTTGTACATAGCCTCCGCATCGGTGTACGTACCGGACATCGGCTTCTCGCAGTAAACGTTGTTCCCGGCACGCAGCGCCGCCACCGTTCCAGCCGTGTGGAGGTTGTTGTGGAGACAGATGTCCACGGCATCCAGGTCATCCCGCTCCAGCATCTTGTAGCCGTTGTTGTAGATATTCGGGATCTTGAACTCCTCGGCCACCCGCTGACCCTCGGGCTCATCGATATCGGCCAAGGCCACGACCTCTGCCCCCTCAATGGACCGGTAGTTCCGAAGATGGCTCTTGCCAATCTGCCCAACACCAATGATCCCGATGCGAATCTTGTCAGCCATAGTTACTCCTTGTTCGATTGAGTTCTGAGAGCGCCTAGCCAAAGACACCCTTTAGCATGGAGAAGGAACGCTTCGACAGAGCACGGGTGATGACCAGGACCTCCAGCCCAATGATCAGGGTCACAAAGGCAATGATCAGGTAGCGCACCTGGCCCTCGGCGATGACCGGGATCAGAGGCGGCAGCGGGATCCCTTCCTCGCCGGTGAACTGGAAGAGCGGCACAAACAGCTCCGAAGCGAACTGGCCGATCCCGGCTCCGGCAATCGAGCCATAGGCTGTCAGGAAAGCATACTCCATCACGACCTGGCCGGAGATCTGGGTTCGCAGCAGACCGACGGCGCGCAAGATGGTGAAACGCTGCAGCCGTTCGCGCAGCGACGCATACGTATAGATCAGAAGACCCATGATCGCCATCACAACGGCGGCCATAAAGCCCACTGAGAGTGTTCCGAAGACGCCGACCCGTTCAAACTGGCTCTGCTCCTCTGTGATGCGTCCGGGAGCATCGCCCGCTTTGCCGGTATCGACGCCCAGGTAACCGGGGATCGCGTCCAGGACCTCCTCGCCGGTGTGGCCCGGTTCCAGCGACAGCCAGATATCGTGCGGTGCGGTCATACCGATGTAGAAGTTGAGGTGGTCGAGATTGCCGATAAAGGCCACCTTCTGGTCCTCGTAGACCGTGGGGAAGTACTTGAAGGTGCCGGCGACCTTGAACCTGTCGGACACGTAGAACTCATAGTTGATGCCGATATTAAGGTTGATCTCGTCCCCAATGAAGAGCTCGTTCTCCTCCATGATCTCTTCAGAGACCAGAATGGCGTTCTGCGACGTTGCCAGCTGGTTCATGAGCCCACCCAACGACTCCTCAGCGAAATCGTCGCGGAAATAGGCCACCTGCGGGAAGGATAGCCGGTCTATGGCGATGAATCGCCCGCGGACGTCACCCGAGATCATCAGTCTCGTGCTCACGGGGTAGTCCCCCACGCGCGAGGCCGTCTCAATGCCGGGAACGTCCTGGAAGTTGGCCGGCAGGGGAATCCATTCTCCGGTCACGATCGTCACCGCTTCCGTCGAGTCACCCGTACTCAGCGGAAGCACCGTAAAGGAGACGTCACCGCCCACGTTGTAGTAGATACGATCGATCAGCCACTGATCCACACTCGCGGCCATGGACAAGGTATAGACGCCGAGGCCAAGCGAGACGATCACTAGAAGCAGCGGGTTGATGTACGTATGACTGCGCCGCCCAAGCTGCCGCAGCGCCAGGTGTGGTGTCGCCCACGGGATCAGATTGGCGATAAAGTCCAGGGCCCGCATCACCAGCGGGAAGAGGCGCAGTGTCATCAAGGCAGACGCCAGGATAAAGAGCGTCGGGACCAGAATCAAGAGCGGATCCTGGTAGATGTCGGTCGGCGAATCCTCGATCAACGCCGAGAGCGACCCTCGATTCACAAGTTGGCGATAGGCGTAGTAGGTAGGGATCAGCAGCAGAAAATCCAGATAGGCGCGGTACCAGAGCGGCCCCTTTGAGGGACGTGCCAGTGACCGGTCCACATCCACGGCGCTCAAGCGCGTAGCACGGGCCGCCGGGATCATGCGAGCCAACAAGGTAACCAGGAGCGCAAGGAGCGTCACCGGCAGATTCAGTCCCCGCATCGTGACAGGCAGGGGATCGCGCACCGTGAAGGCCAGGAAACTGGCAGTGTTGCCCATCAGCCGCGCCAGCAGCATCCCCGCGCCAATGCCCAGCGGATAGCCGATCACGAAGAGCATAAGCTCCTCAAAGAAGGTCAACGTCAGAATACTGGAGGCGCGCATCCCACGGCCCACCAACGTGGCCGTCTCCCGCTGCTGCCACTGCGCGATGATCGCAGAGGACAGCACCAGGAAGTAGACCAGGAAACCGAAGGCCGGGATGTTGAAACTGAGGAGCAAGACCGCCAGCGTATCGCCACGCGTGACAAAGGAGGCCAGTGGGTCAAGCGGCGGTGTGTTGATCCTGGCCTTGGGCAGGTACTTGTTGATCACCACCTCGGCCTTGGTGAAGCCCAGAAGGTAGTCCTGAGCCAGCTCCGGATAGACGTGCGTGTCCTCAAGGATGATGTGCCAGGATACGTACCAGCTCTTCGAAGGCACAAGCGGCTGGAATCTGTCGATGTAATCCTGACGCCGCACCAGCAAGACGTTCTGTAGGGTGGCATCTGGGTTCTCGAACCAGAAAGCATCGTCTGGATCCGTGGACTCCCAAATGCCCACGATGCGGACAGGGGTTGTGTCGGCCAGCACGTTGACGCCGACGTCAATGACCTCGCCCACGTTGACACCCATCTTCGCGGCCAGGCGGGTGTGCATCCACACATCCACAGACTCACCAGAGGTACCGTCAGGGTCCAGTGATTCTCCGGCGATGATCGACATCTGGTCGGAGACGTCCTCGATATAGGCAACATCGACTGAGCCCAGGAAGTCATCCGACGCGCCATACTGCGTGTCACCTTCCGGGGGCTGCATCATCATGTTGCCTGTATGCACCTGCATGCCCACATGCTCAAGTGGTAGCCCCACCTCGGATGAGAGCGTGTCGGCCACATTCTGAGCCAACTCCTCGGCCAGCGGCACCGAGATCGGGGCATTCCCAGACGGAAAGGTGTAGACACTGGTGGAGAATGGCGGCCGTCCTGTCATATCGCTGAAGGCCGCGAGTTCCTGGTCAAGGATCACCTGGTCAACGGCCTGGGAAAAGAACGCCGCATTGCTGACCAGGCCAACGGAAAGGACTACGCCCAACAGCGCAAGAAACGAGAGTCCGGGGCTGTGGATGAGTCGTTCTGTCGCAAACTGGATTACAGCGAATAGCCTATAGAGAGCCTTAATCATCGTGGATATCCTGCGCCTCAATTCTGTGAGTCAGTCAGCAACCTGCACAATGTCAAAACAAACCCTGGGTGAGTATAACAGATGGTGGCATGCAGACAACCACAGCAACGCTCCGCTAGGCTGCTGCCGCTTCCGCTTGACGCGCTGCCGAGGGCAGCCGCCGGTACAGTAGAGCTGCCGTCAACCGCAAGCCCGCGGAGACAAAGAAGACCCCGGTGATCCCCATCACATCCACCAATGCGACGCCAACGAGCGGTGCGACGAAGGCCGCAACGTTGGCCAGAATCGCGTAGATCGCGATGTACGTCGGACGCCGGTCGGGCGGCGTCACCCGCAGCAGGATGCTGTACCGCGCAAGCATCACGCACGAACCAAACAGCCGCGGGAGCAGCACAATGAAGAGATTGGGCGTCAACGAACGGGTCAGCCCGGTGAGCAATGGAAACAGCGCCATCATCGGAGATGCCCGGATCAGCATCTTCACATCGCCACGTTTCTCGATCTGCGTAGGCCAGATCCGGTACGCCAGGATCGACATCAGACTGGCCAGGGTCAACCGCCAGCCGATCCAGCTCTCAGAGGCTCCCAGATGCTCGACGAAGTAGATGCTGAACAGAGGTGACACGATCGAGATCGCCAACTGGTAGACAAAGGTCCCGAGCACCAGCGCCGCGAACTCCGGTGAGTCTCGCAGAATCCTGCGTGCCTCAGTGAGGTTAAGTGCTGGACGCCGATGGGCAACCTCTGCGGCAGGCCTAGCCTTGATAGCGTGCACGTGCCACAGGCTCACCACAGCACCGATGAAAGCGAGCAGGTAGATGACCTGATAGTTGTAGGGGAAAGGCACCCACTCCAGGAAACTACCCATCAGCGGGACCATCGCGAGAGAGATCAAGCTGGTCATCGTGCTGCGCATGCTCACGACCCGGGATCTGCGCCGCGGCGGCACGATGTCCGCAAAGAAAGAATCCCAACCGGCAGCCGATAGCACCATCGGGACGGCCATCAGGATCACCACTCCGGCCAGCAGCGTGGCCGGGGGAATCTCCCGCACACCCGGCAGCAGGGCAAGCCAGGGCAGCACGCAGATGACCAGGTAGCCCAGCCGGCGCACGAGAAGACTGCGCACGATGAGCGATTTTCTATCCGCCGTCCGCTCGGTCAGTCGCGCGGCGGGGACGCGCAGCAGCACCATCAACAAGCTGGGCACAGACGTCAGGAGCCCAAGCAGCCGTTCGGATGCACCCAGACGTATCGCATAGACACTGATGTAGCTTGTGGCCGCCGTCGCCAATCCCAGCCAGACCAGGTCCTGATAGAGATGCCAGATGTTCCGCTGCCGAACGTGCCGGGGATCCGGCCCCCGGAAGAACGGCATGGACTGCCCGACAACCCGCCAACGCAGACGATTGAAGAGCCTCACAAACTCACCGACACTCCTTCACTGCGAATCACCACCCCCCATGTAGCCGCGCCCCGAGCAATCACCAGATCGTATAGCCGCCATCGACCACAACTGTCTCACCGGTCATGTAGCTCGAAGCAGCAGAGGCCAGGAACACAGCCACAGGGCCCAGCTCCTCGGGCTCCCCGGGCCGTTTCATCGGGATCGCGTTGATCCACACGCCCCCTAGGTCGGGATCAGCGAAGAACGGCGCGGCCATCGCGGTATTCATGTAGCCGGGCGCGATGGCATTCACACGGATGTTGTGGGGCGCCCACTCCGAAGCCAGAGACTTGGTCAGATGGATCACCGCAGCCTTCGAAGCATTGTATGAAGCCTGGCTCTGGGGTGTGTTGATGATCAGCCCCGACATCGATGCGATATTGATAATGCGTCCCTCACGTCGCTCCATCATGTGCCGGCCCACCACCTGGCAGCAGAGGAAGACACCGGTAAGGTTCACATCGATGACCTCCCGCCAATCCTCAATGGCTACCTTCTCAGCCTCCAGGTGCTGCACGATGCCGGCGTTGTTCATCAGGAAATCGATCTTGCCGAACTTCGCCACGGCCTGGTCAACCATCTCCTGAACGCTGCTTTCCTCGCTCACATCCGTGCCCACGAATAGCGCGTCCCGACCCTTCGCCCGGATCTCTTCAGCCGTGACGGGACCGGTCTCCGCGTTGATCTCAGCCACAACGATGTCCGCACCAGCCTCAGCGAAGGCGTGACAGAACATCTTGCCCAACCCTTGGCCACCACCGGTGACCACCCCAACCTGCCCCTCCAGAGAGAACTTGTCCAGCACCATCAGCCCACCTCCTTCTGTGACGACAGGGCCTTGCGACCACAAGGACGGCGCGGGCGCAGCCTACCCTAACAGGCTATCATGCGCCCGCGCTTCCGTGGTGTGCCTAACGATCTACCAGCGCCAACCAGTGTAGACCCGATTCTCAGCTACGTCAATGCGGAGAGTACCTTGATCGCCTCCTGAATGTCCTTGATCTGCTGTGGCCCACTGATCTCCCGCTCGATCGTCAGCGCACCCTCGTAGCCAATGGACTTGAGCTTGCTGATGAGCGCCGGGAAGTCCACGCGGCCTTGGCCCAGCGGCTTCTCAACGCCAAGCTCTCGCCCATTCGTTGGATACTCGCCGTCCTTGGCATGCACGCCCCGCACGTATTGGCCAAACACGTCCAGGGCATCCACTGGATTCGCCTTGCCATACATCAGCAGGTTCGCCGGATCGAGGTTGACGCCCAGGTTATCGTATCCGAGATCCTCGAAGACCCTTAGCATCACGATTGGTGTTTCCTGCCCGGTCTCGAACCAGAACTCCAGGCCACGCTCGCCACAGTACTCCACGATCTCGCGCAGCGCGTCCAGCAGCTTGGGGTAGAGGGGGTTGGTCAGATTCTCCGGGATGAAGCCCACGTGCGTGGTGATGCTGGAAACACCGGCACGGACCGCCACATCAGCGCCTGCCTTCAGCGCCGCGACACGTGCCTCCTGGTATTCCGGCGGCACCAAACCGATAGTGACCGGGCCACGTACGAAGTCCCAGACATAGATACCCGGCATCCCGGTCCAGACGGTGGTGACCTCAACTCTGTACTTCTCAGCCGCCGAAGCCATCTTGTCGGCGGTCTCAGCGGTCAGAAGACCTTGCTGCCAGCAGACTGCTTGACACGTCGGTAAGCCGAAATCGTGGACATCCTCAATGGCAGCTTCCGGTCCTTTTTCCAGTGGCGCCATCACGCCAAGCTTCAGTTTTGCCACGAGCAACCTCCAGCTAACTAGAACTACAACTCCACAATATCCCCCGATTCCATCGAGGCCAGTTCTGCCGAGATCAGCACCATGGAATCGCGGGTTGAGGCAGGCATGCAGCGCGCAGGCTGTGACTTCGTCTCCACACAGGAGAGGAAATAGGCAATCTCGCTGCGGTAGGCATCCACACCGGAGAGATCCGGCACCGTCGGTTGTTCCGCGTCAAGGTCGACAAAGACCTGGAGTTTGCCCTGATCGTATCTGATCAACGCCTCATCAAACCACGCCTCGAACCCGGAGGCAAAAGGAAACTGGGCAGCCGACCAGCCTGCGTGCATGTGGACCTGCGGGCCATCCGCATACGAGAAGCAGGAGTGGATCACGTCATAGGCCTTGCCGGCCTTCGATATGCGCCCAGTTGCGTAGATGCGGTCGGGCTTGCCCAAGACGGCGTTGGCATAGTCCACGTCGTGGATGTGCAGGTCCAGGATCGCCCCGCCGCTCAAGGCCGGATTGAGGAACCAGTTGTCCGGCGACCATCCCGGCCGGCTGCTCACGCGTCGCATGTTGAGCGACAACAGCGCGCCGTAACTCTGCTGTTCGATCTGCTCACGCAAGAACTCGAACTCAGGCCAGAAGCGCAGCACCTGCGCCACCATCAGCAGCTGCCCCGTCCGCTCGGAGGCGGCCACCATTCGCCCAGCGCCCTCCGCGGTCAGCGCCATGGGTTTCTCGCAGATCACGTGACACCCCGCCTCCATCGCAGCGATGCTGTACTCCGCGTGGAGGTAAGTCGGCAAGCAGATATCGACAACATCAACATCGGCGTCCTCGATCAGATCCATACCCTCCGAGTACCGGGCGACTTCCGAGAAGTCGGAGACGCCA
>CBFCZM010000038.1:0-12409 GCA_965602565.1 uncultured Anaerolineae bacterium | reverse complement strand
GAGGCATTCCCGGCATCGCGGCTCGACGGACGGCAACCCGGTTCCAGAGACACGATGTTTGATCCGCCGGGACAACAGGAATGCCTCGCCCTCTGCGCGCAGCCCAAGAACCCCCTCCCGAAAGGAGAGGGAGTCTGGCGGAGGCCGAAGCGTGGAACTCGACCTCGAACGAGTAGACTATATCCCCAAGGACAGGGCGCCGCTGGGAATGTACCGCACCGGCAGACGCGGGAATCGCTCAGCCAGCATGGCAGCCTGGCGGCGGATGGAAGGACTCTCGCTCACGCTATGCAGCGTCTCGATCACGGGCATCCCCATCTCCAGCGCCGCCATCACGATGAACTCGCTCATCTCGCCGATGATCAAAGCCTGTGCCCCGAGCTGCCGCGCAGCCTGCGGCATATGCAGCTGATTCTCACCGAATCCACCGATCAAGAAGGCAAAACGCTGGATCCGCTTCTCGGGATCGCCGAAGAGCCGCGACACGCTGTATCCCAGCCCTTCCTCGGCAATCACCTGCAGCTCGGACACCGTCAGAGATTCGGGAAGCTCACTTACCGAGAAGTACTTCTGTCGCGCGACCTCTCTGAGTCCATCGATCCCCAGGGCCGCCACGGCCTGGTCGGCAACGCCATCGTCGGCCAACGCATCCCAGTTCGAGTGGCTGCGGTAGACCACGAGGTCGTTCCGGTCCAGAAGCTCCCGTCGCAAACGGTTGCACTCGATCCCATCCGCATCAGGCCCATCGTACCACGGACTCGTCTGCGGCTGGAGCCAGATCGCTTCGTGGCAGATCAGCATATCCAGCCCCTGGGCCACCGCCGCCTTGATGCTACCCGTGTGCACATTCCAGCAGCACCCCAGGCCCGAGACCTCACGGTCAGGATCCCCACAGAGAAAGCCCAGTTGGTCTCCCTCGACACCCGAGTCCAGCGGCGCGATCCGCTCGAAGACGTCCGCGACATCACGAGCTGTGATTGTGTTCTTGTTCATTGCATTCCCTCCCGCGCCGGGGGTGTCGGACTGCACGGCACAGCACCGTGGGAACCTCAAGGGTCCGTGGAGCACCCCCTACACCGCCACCCGCTCTCGCACGTAGTCGACCGCCGCTTCCACCACTGCCTCAGATTCGCAATCGCGGAACATATCGTGCTCCGTCTCCTCAAACCAGACAACCCGCTTGTCCTGGACGGGCGTGGTGATGCCTGCAAAGACAATCTGGGCGCTTTCCGGTGCCACTGTGCTGTCATTGTGGCGTGGTTCCTGGTCCTAAGTCCGATGTCCTAGGTCGGAAGTTGGAGAGCCACGAACCACTGCCTGGGCAGGCCGTGCGCCATCAGCACTCCCAGCATCTGCCACTTGCCTCTCGTAGCGTCGAACATAGTGCATCGCACTGCTGTCAACCCTCAACAGGCAAAGCGTGGATGCAACTGTATTCGAAGCATACAGGTTGGCAGCTGGCTGAACATTGCAGCGGAGCGTGCCCGCCGTACACTCCGTCAGTACACCTACCTCCACGTGCGCAAAGCACACGGAGAAATCTCAGATGACACACAGAACAGAGGGCTCCACCTTGAATTGGAACAGTCTAGAGAAGGCCTACAGCGAGGAGCGCCACCTGGACGCCGGTCACAATACCGAAACGCTTCCCCAGGTGGCCGTTCGCGGCCCCGTCTGTGTAGAACCGTTCGCAGAAGATCACGAAGACCAAACCTATAGCACCCAAGATGAGAATGCCAAACTGATCGATGGCTTCCACTGTCCAATGGTCAAACGGTCCCGTGCCGCGGATCCCGCCGCTTCGCTCCGCCATAGCTATGCCCAGCCTGAGCAGGAACCGTCGCGTGGCTGCGACGTCGACGACGGCCATTAGGGTTGAGACCAACCACATGAAGTACACCAGCGCGTGGCGCGCAACCGCGAGACACCAGTTTCGTTTCACAAACGGTCCCTACTCCCCGCCTACGCCTCTCAGCTGGAGTTGGTCGGCGAAGTGGCAGCTGACGAGATGCCCGTCCCCGATCCTGCGAATGGGTGGTTCATCGGTCTTGCATATGTCCTGAGCATACTTGCACCGGGGATGGAAGTAACACCCCGAAGGCGGGTCAGCCGGGTTGGCGACTTCGCCCTCAAGGATCTCGCGCTTCCGCTGCTCCCGCGGGTCCGGGATCGGCACTGCGGTCATTAGTGCCTCTGTGTACGGATGCTTGGGCTCCATGTACAGCTGTTCGGTCGGCGCCATCTCCACCAGTTTCCCCACATACATCACCGCGACACGGTCGCTGATGTGCCGGACCACACTAAGATCGTGCGCGATGAATAGATAGGTGAGGTCGAAGTGCGCCTGGAGCTCCGCCAGCAGGTTGAGCGCCTGCGCCTGAATCGACACATCCAGCGCCGAGACCGGCTCGTCGCAGATGATCAGCTCGGGGTTGAGCGCCAACGCCCGCGCGATGCCAATGCGCTGCCGCTGGCCACCACTGAAGGCGTGGGGGTAGCGGTCCAGATACTCGGGGCGCAGTCCCACCGCTCGCAGCAGCGCCGCTACGCGGTCCGTCAGCTCGTCCCCACGGGCGATCTTGTTGACAATCAGCGGCTCGCCGACGATCTGTTTCAGCGTCATCCGCGGATTGAGCGAAGAGTACGGATCCTGGAAAACGATCTGCATATGACGGCGCATCTGCCGCATCTCCTCAGCGCCCAGCTGGTTGATGTTGATCCGCTTGCCGTCGCGCACGTAGACAACCTGCCCGTCGGTGGGCTCCAGCAGCCGCAGGATGGTGCGCCCGGTCGTGGTCTTGCCACACCCGCTCTCGCCAACTAGGCCGAACGTCTCGCCCTTGTCGATGAAGAAGCTCACGCCATCAACCGCCTTCACCTCCCCCACGACGCGCCGGAACATCCCGGCGCGGATGGGGAAGTACTTCTTCAGATTGGTGACTTCCAGGAGGTGATTCGCTTGCTCGTTGTACATCGTCATCGGCTCTCTTCCGTGCCTTGGTCGGAATACAGATGGCACCGGACGTCGTGCTCCGCTTCAACGGGAATGTACGCCGGCTCCCTGACATCACAAACACCCGGCATGTGTGAGGTGCACCGGGGCCAAAAGGGGCAGCCCATCGGTATCGCGAAAGGATCGGGCACCATCCCCTCGATCGCCTGGAGGCGATGCTTCCGGCTACCTGTGATCTTGGGGATCGACTTCAGCAGCGCCCGCGTGTAGGGATGCAGGGGATTGTGAAACACGGCATCAACCGACGCTCTCTCAACCACCCTGCCCATGTACATCACGATGACCTCGTCGCTCATCTCGGCGATGACGCCCAGGTCGTGCGTGATGTACATGATGGCGCTGCCCAGCTGCGCCTGCAGATCGCCCATCAAGGACAGAATCTGCGCCTCCGTCGTGACATCCAGCGACGTCGTCGGCTCATCGGCGATCAGCAGCCGTGGATGGCAACTCAGCGCGATGGCGATCATCGCCCGCTGACGCATCCCACCGCTCAGTTGGTGTGGATAGGCGTCCACGTTGCGCGTAGGCTCCGGCAGCTTCACGCGATCCAGCATCTCGATGGCCCGCGCGCGGCCCTCAACCTTGTCCACGTGCTGGTGCAGCATGATCGCCTCCAGGAGATGGTCGCCGATCGTGTAGACCGGGTCTAGCGACGTCATCGGCTCCTGAAACACCATAGCGATCTCACATCCACGGATGCGCCGAATCTCGGGACCACGGGCGTCAAGGGAGACCAGGTCGATAGGTTCCTTGCCGTCACCTACAGGTCTGAACATAACCTTCCCCCCGATGATCTCACCGGGCTTGGGCAGTATCCTGAGAATACACTGCGCCGTCACGCTTTTGCCACAGCCGCTCTCTCCCACAACACCCAGCACGCGCCCTTCCTTGATCGAGAAGCTCGCACCGTTCACCGCCCGGACGACTCCCTCTTGCGTGCGAAACTGTACCTTCAGGTCCTCAACGCGTATGATCTCTTGACTATCCACGCGGCCCCCTCTACACGGCAAAGGGATCGACTGCATCGCGCAGCCCGTCCCCGACGAAGTTAAAGCAGAGCACCGCGACGATCACGAAGAGGCCCGGAAGCATCATCCACGGATGCTGCAGAATGACGCTGACGTACTGAGCGTCCTTCAGGAGCGCACCCCAGCTGGTCATCGGCGGCAGAATACCCAGCCCCAGGAAGCTCAGTGAGGTCTCAGCGAGGATCATACCCGGGATGCGCAGCGTCGCCACGACGATGATATGGCTCAGCGCGTTTGGCAGCATGTGCACAAAGACGATGCGCCTGTCACGCGCGCCCACGGCCTTCGCAGCAGTGGTGTAGTCCATCTCCCGGTATGAGAGGACCTTCGCCCGCACCTGCCTTGCCAGGCCCGTCCACCCGATGAGCGAGAGGATCACCGAGATGGCAAAGTACCGCTTGATCGACGACCAGTTCGGCGGAAGTGCGGCGGCGAACGCTGCCCACAGCGGGATGGTGGGGAAGGACATCAGGAACTCAATCAGCCGCTGGATGATGTCATCAACCGAGCCGCCGAAATAGCCCGATGCTGTTCCCAGCGATGAGCCGAGCACGATCGTCATCGCGACACCCAGGAATCCCAGGGTCAGCGAGACCCGTCCCCCGAACAAGATGCGAGAGAAGAGGTCACGCCCCATCGCATCCGTCCCGGTCAGAAAGAACCGGCCCGGCTCGTCAACGCCAAAGAGATGCAGGTCGCCGGGAATCAGGCCCCATAGCTTGTACTCGCTGCCGTGCACGAGGAACCGGATGGGATAGAGCTGCTCGTGATTCGGCTCGTACTTGTAGGTAAAGGTCTCCGTATCCAGCGTCATATCCATACCGTAGGTGAACGGCCTGAGGTGAAACTTCCCCTCGTGGTCGATGATCCTCGGCATCTGCGGCTGCTGGTAGAGGAAATCCTCATGCCTGAAATTGTAGTCGTAAGGCGCCACGAATTCGGTCAGCACGACAGTGACCAGGTAGAGCAGAATCAGGGTGATGCCGCCGCCCACGGCCAGGTGGCTCCTCAGGAACTTGCGCCACATCAACTGGCCCAGAGACAGCCTGCCGATGTCCGACACCGCTTGGTCTGGCGCCGCAGACGCGGTGCCCGGTTCCTCCGGAGCGGGTTGGGTTATTGGCTCCAACATAGTGTCTCCCTCTCAGTGGTCAGCATACCGGCCTCACGTGAACCGGATGCGCGGATCGATCCAGGCCAGGAGGACGTCCGCGAGGAAATTCCCGATGACGAGCGCGATCGACAGGAACATCAGAAATGTCACCGCCAGGTACATATCCTTCTGCTGTAGCGCGTTGAAGTAGAGCGGGCCTGTCGTTGGCAAGCTCAGCACGATCGAGACCACCGTCGCCCCGGAGATGATCTGGGGCAGACTCATCCCAAGCAGCATAATCAGCGGATGCACCGCGTTCCTGACCGCGTGTTTGACGATCACTTTCGGTTCCCTGAGGCCGCGCGCACGGGCTGCCTGGACGTACTGCATGTTGAGGATGTCCAGCAGGTTGCCGCGCATCATGCGGATCAATCCCGCGGTGCCACCTGTGGCCACAACGAAGGTGGGGATCCAGAGGTGTTTGAGCAGATCAACGAATTTGGCCCAGCTCATCGGCTCATCGAGGAAGGCCCGGGAGTAGAGCCCCCCGACCTCCTGGCCAAGCACCTGCGAAGCGAAGACCATCAGCACCAGCGCCAGCATGAAGTTGGGGACCGACAGGCCGGCCAGCCCCAGGACCGTAAAGGCGTGATCAGCCGCCGAGTACTGGTGCGTGGCCGAGTAGACGCCGATGGGGATGGCGATCAGCCACGTCAGCACCAACGAGGACATCGAGATCACCATCGTGAAGCCCAGACGGTCCCAGAGTAGCTCGCTGACGTCGCGGTTGTATTGGAAGCTGCGGCCAAAGTCGCCGCGGAAGAACCCAGAGAACCACTTTAGATACTGCATGGTCGGGGGCTCGTCGAGGCCATAGCGTCGCTTGAGGCTCTCGATCTGGCTATCGGCTGTCGTCGTCCCTTGCTCCTCCAGTTGCTCGATGTAGTAGTCCAGGTAGCTACCGGGAGGCAGGTTGATGATGATGAAGCCCATCACGGAGACAAAGACGATGGTGACCATCATGGTCGCAAAACGTCGAGCGATATAGGTCAGCATTGTCTACTCCCCGAACGGTGATTCCTCGACAAACCAGATAGGGCTCGACCAGGCGATGTTGCCGTCGATCTGCTCCACGCGTACGTAGTAGAACGCCTCGGACGGGCGCCCAGCCGCCGCATCGTCCCACGCCATGTCGACCACCATGGGCCACGCCGTGTCGATCCAGTCCGCTTCGATCGTCAACTCGGGTCGCACCGGCTCCTTGGTGAAACACGGGCGCATCACCTTGTCGCCCAGCGGTCGCGTCACAACCGTCCGCCGCTCCGTCAGCGGCACGGTGATGGTCTCGTGCAACAGCACCGAATCCAGGTGCACATCGTGAATCGTGAATCGTAGCTCCGGATCGGCCTCCTCAGCCGTCACCGCCAAGATCGCGCCCCGTGTGGTCCCGGAATAGGCGTTCGTCCTGTAGGCCAGCGTCCCGTCGCCCACTTCGTCGATCCGATCCGTCCGGTGGTACATGTGGAGCTTCGCCTCGACGCCCAGCGCCCCGCCGTCCAGCGCGATCGTGCCTGTGGTCTCGGAGTCATCCACGCGACGCGAGCCCCACGAGTCGGTCCACGCCAGACGCAGCGTGTCCCGCGTCGCCGGCTCCGGTTCATAGGCTGCGATCACCTCGTTGTTCCGGAACAGCTCCACCTTCATCACCGGCGCCGTACCAGCCACGCGGAAGGCGATGTGCCGATCACCCGTCCCCTTGCCCACTACGATGTCGCCCATCACGGCGTCGTCGATGCCGAATTCCAGGTAAATGCGTTGATTCCCGGTTACCGCATACGTTGTCCGCCCGCGGATAGCGTCGAAGATGCCCTTCCGCGTCCGGCTGCCCGCCACCGCTGCGGCCAGCCCGTTGGTGTTGGTGTAGTGCCACCCCGGGTTGCCGTTGCCCGTCGATGTCATGTGGTTGTCCCCGCTGCCGTGGACCCCCACGAAGTGCCCGTTGATGAGCCACTGCCGGTAGAACTCCTCGAAGACCCCGTGCACTGAGACGATCTCGATGTTGGTCTGGTACTCCGGGCGCTTCGGAAGCTCGAACTTGCCCGGTCCGCCGCAGGAGTGCGCGTGGGGCAGCAGCAGGAACTCACCCTTGGAGCGCTCCAGCTCTTTCAGGTACCGCGCGTAGAAAGTCTCCGGATCGCCCAGCATCCGGCTGATCTGGTGATCGCTCTTGAAGAAGAGGCCCATCCGCTCGAACTCCGGCCGGTTGTCCACATCCAGATAATGCGCGTTCATGTGCCCGGCGATCCGTCCGAGGCTGCTCGCCTCCGATCCCAGGATGGCCACGATCTCGTCGCCGTTATACTTCTCCGCCGCTGCGCGCATCTCCTCCCAGCCCGTCTGCGGGGGCGCGCCGGCCAGGTGCACCGACGGTGGGTTGAAGGTCGATTCCTCGTGAGGCGCCACAGTCAGGAAGTCGAGACGCGAGGATGAGATGGCGTACTCGATGTTGGCCGCCGGCGTTCCCCGTCCATCGTGGTAATAGGCATGCTGGTGCAGATCGCCCCAGTAGACGCGCCCCGACCACGAGTCACGAACCACCACGGGGTTGCTCACGCCTCTAGTGGCCCCGTCGCCCTTCATCGAGACCTTCACGTAGTGCGCGCCCTCAGCGTTCAGCGTCACACCGCGGATCACGTGGTACTGCCAGTTGGCGTCGAATGCCACTTCGTCGAAAGCGAGCGTCCCCGCTCCCTCACACAGCGCAACGTCAAATACCAGCGCCTCCAGCGGATCTCCAGTCTTGTTCGAGAAGCGGTCGCGCGTCAGGATCTCTATATCAAACGGCTCACCCGTCTCCACACACGTCGGCGCCACGACGCAGAGCTGCGCCGGCGCCGCCCCCTTGACCAGGTAGAAGGCGTCGCCCAGATACCCCACCACCTGAGACCCGTCCATGATCGCGATCCGCAGGTTGAAGAGCGTCTCCTCAAACGTCTGCATGCTGACATTCGAGATCGTGAAGGTGAACCCCGCACCCGCGGGCGCCGTCTCACCGAGCGTGATGCCCGCGTACCGTCGGTATGGGAAATACGACCCCGGCCCGTGGACCTTGGCCTCCGGTTGCACAAACGGGGTCGCGGGCACTGGGGCCTCAAAGCCAAAGAAGCCCGCGCCCTCGGAATCTGCGATCTGAGCGCGCCCCATATCCGACACAAAGTGGCTCCACACCTCCAAGCTGAGGCCCGCAGCCACCGACTTCGCCAACTCGAAACTCACCGTCAGCGTCTCATCTGCTCCCGCGGTCAGTATCCCGTTCCCAACGGCCTTCACCGTGCCCCAGATCAACAGCTCATCAGGCAGATGCGCCGATACGCGATACCTCTCCGGGTCCACTGTTCTTGTATTGCTCATAATCGACATGACTCCTCCATCAATGATCTGCGCGTCTCCAGCCTAAGGGCCTTCACGTATTCACCAGGGCCTTACGTCACACACGGGCGAACACGACGGTTCGCCCTACGCTACTACGCTGACAGCCAGACCGCCTCCACTCGCGACGCTTGCGACCGAGACCACGCCGTCGCTCTCCGCACTGGGCCCTCCGCGGCTCCCTCTAGGCCACAGCCCCATCGACAAACCAAATCGGGCTCGACCAAGCGAGGTTGCCGTCAATCTGCTCCACGCGCACATAGTAGAACGCGCCGTCGGATTCCGCATCCGTCCACTCCACGTCGATCACCTTCGGCCACGCGGTGTCGATCCAGTCTGCCTCCAGGGTGAACTCCGGCCGCACCGGTTCCCTCGTGAAGCACGGGCGAAGCAACTGATCGCCCAGCGGCAGCGTCACCACTGTCCGGCGCTCCGCCAGCGGCACCACAAGCGTTTCATCCAGCAGCACCGTGTCCAAGTGCACATCGTGAATCGCGAATCGCAGATCCGGATCGGCGTCATCCGCGGTCACAGCCAGGATCGCGCCCCGCGTGATCCCCGAATACCCGTTGGTGCGGTAACTTAGCGTGCCGTCGCCCACCGGCGCGATCCGATCGGTCCGGTGGTACTCGTGCAGCGTCTCCACAACATCGAGCGACCCCGACTCGAGCGCGATCGTGCCTGTGGTCTCGGAGTCATCCACCCGCCGCGATCCCCACGAGTCGGTCCAACTTAGCCGTAGCGTGTCCCGCACAGCCAGCGATGGCGTGTGCGTCGCGATCACCACGTTATTCCGGAAGAGCTCAACCTTCATCACCAGCATCGTGCCCGCCACGTGGCAGGCGATGTGCCGGTCGTGCGTCTCCTCGCAAACCACGATGTCGCCCATCTCGGCATCGTCGATGCTGAACTCCAGGTGGATCCGTTGATTCCCGGTCACCGCGTACGTCTTCCGCCCCCGGAACGCGTCGAAGATACCCTTCCGCGTCCTGCTTTTCACCAGCGCAGCGGCGAGTCCATTCGTGTTGGGATAGTGCCACCCAGGGTTGCCGTTGCCGGTGGAGGTCATGTGGTTATCGCCACCGCCGTGAACGCCCACGAAGTGACCGTGCCTTAGCCACTCGTGGTAGCACGCCTCAAAGACCCCGTGAACCGAGACGACCTCGACATTGGTCTGGTACGTCGGTCGTTTCGGCAGCTCGAACCTGCCCGGTCCGCCGCACGCGTGTGCATGCGGCAGCAGCAGGAACTCACCGTTGGATCGCTCCAGCTCCGTCAGATAACGGACGTAGAAGGTCGCCGGGTCATGCTCGCGCACGTCGAAGTGCTCCCCGCTGCGGAAGAAGAGCCCCATCCGCTCAAACTCCGGCCGGTTGTCCACGTCCACGTAGTATGAGTTCATGTGCCCGGCCACAGGCCCCAGGCCCCCGGCCTCAGAGCCCAGGATGGCCACGATATCGGCACCGTTATAGGCCTCCGCAGCAGCCTGCATGTCCTCCCAGCCGGTCTGCGGCGGTGCACCAGCCATCCGGACCAGCGGCGGGTTGAACGTGAGCTCCTGATGCGCCGCGATGGTCACGAAGTCCAGACAGCTTGTCGAGATCGCGTACTCGATGTTGGCCGCCGGGGTACCCCGACCATCGGCGAAGTAGGTGTGCTGGTGCATATCGCCCCAGACGACGCGCTCCGGCCAGGATTCCCGTACGGCGATGGGGTTGCTCACCCCACAGACTGCGCTTCCACCCTGCACGCGGGTCCGCGCGCAGACCCCAACGTAGTGCGGGCCGTCGGCGTCGAGGGTCACGCCGCGTACGATGTGGTACAGCCACTTGGCATCGAGGGAGATCTCATCGAAGGTGAGCGTCCCCTTCCCCTCATCCAACACGACGTCGAAGGCTAGCGCATCCGGCGGGTCACAGGACTTGTTTCCGAACCGATCACGGGTAACGATCTTGATATCAAACGGCTTGCCCACTTCGACACAGGTCGGCGCTACCACGTACAGCTGCGCCAGCGCCGCCCCCTTGACCACATAGAAGGCGTCGCCCAGATACCCGACCACGCGATCCCCATCCAGAATCGCGATGCGGAGATTGAAAAGCGTCTCCTCATAGGTCTGCATGCTGACGTCTGAGATTTGGAAGACGAAGCGTGAGCCCACGGGGGCTTCTTCTTCAAGATAGACTCCGGCATACCGGCGATAAGGGAAGAATGAACCGGACCCATGAACCTTGGCCTCTGGCCGGACAAAGGTCGTAGCAGCAATGTCCCCCCTGTAACTGAAGAAAGCCCGCCCGTCGGGGGCCGTCGCCTGGGGGCGCTCCATATCCGACACGAAGTGGCTCCACACCTCAACAGTGTGGCCCGCAGGAATCGGCTTCGCGAGCAGCATCTCAACTGCCAGCGTTTCATCGGCGCCTGCCCTGAGGATCTGCTCACCAACGGCGTCCACCGTGCCCCAGATAAGGAATGAATCCGGCAGATGTGCTGAGACACGGTACTTCTCTGAATTGACCATACTTGGTTTGCCCATCCCGCATGCAACTCCGTTACCGCAAGGGGGGAGGAGACACGCTCCTCCCCCGTCGTCGCGATCACGCAAGCAGGTGTTCTGTGAGTCGCAACCTTTAGCCCTCGAAGTAGTACTGCTCCGGATAGGTGATCGCACCGGGCTCTGCCACAACCCACGGGCCCAGCCAGCCCCCCAGCGGAATCTCGTCCGCGCTGGCGACGTTCTTCAGCTTGTTGCCCACGATCACGATACGCGGGATATCGGCGATGATACCCAGCAGGAACGGGCCCTCGTCGATGTGGATGCGGACCATATCGAAGAGCAGCTGCTCGCGCTTGTCGATATCGGGCTCGACAATCGCCTGCTTATAGAGCTCGAACAGGCGGTAGTTGGGATCGTCAGTCGGTGGCTCCTCCCACGGCGGCTGGCGATCACGCGGGTCCTTGTCGGCATCCACACCCTCATTCGGCGTGCCCTGCAGCGCCATCCAGGAACCATAGAGCGGCGCCCAGCGCCCGTTGGCGCTGTGCGACACGATCCACGCCGGGTAGCTGAGGATATCTGGCCCATCGGGCGCGCCGCCACCCCAGATGCGAACATCACTGTTGCCGTTCCGCCAGTCAGTGCCGATCTGCTGACCGGACACCATTGTGTGAGCGCTCTTGATCCCGGCAGCTTCCCACTGCTCCTTCACAAGTTCGCCGGCCTCGGCGAAGTCCGCGGAGTTGTTGTAGAGGATGATCTCCAGCTTGGCGCCGCTTGGCAGGTCCCGCCACCCGTCGCCGTCCTGGTCCACAACATCGATCGAGTCGAGCAGGGACTTAGCTTTGCCAAGATCGAAGCCTACGTACGAATCGCGCCACTCCTCGAAGATCGCCTTTCCCTCGGGAGTGCGATTGAACTGCGAGGTGTTGGGCGAGACAGTGCCCGTGCTCGCAGGGCCACCCAGGTCAAAGAACTGCAGCTTACGAATCTGCTCGCGGTCCATTGCGTGGGAGAGTGCCTGCCTGAACTCCGGCTTACGCACTATCTCCTGTTTCTCTGGATCGGGCTGATTCCAGTTGATGGTCCAGGCGGGGGCGCCCCCCGCGCCGCTTTCCCAGAGCTCAACGTGGTACTCCCCGGCCGCCTCGTTCTCCTTGAGCAGCGACAGGTCGCGCAGCGCGAAAAAGGGATGGCTCAGGAAGTCGACCTGACCGTTGATGACCTTCAGCTTGAGTACCTCGAGGTCCTCACCGTAGCTGATATCGACGGTGTCGATATAGGGGAGCTGATTCCCGGCCTTGTCCACACACCAGAAGTAGGGGTTGCGCTCCATGACCATGCGTTGCCCA
>CBFCZM010000037.1:0-12449 GCA_965602565.1 uncultured Anaerolineae bacterium | reverse complement strand
CACCCACACCTGGCGCCGGCGAGACAGCCGGCGAACCACCAGATGGCTGTAGAGATATCCCGCCAAGAGCAGGAGCTGGAAGAAGAGCATCGATGTGGACCAGACCGCTGACGTCCCACCGAACCAGGGCAGGATGTACCGACCGATAAGCGGCTGAACCAGGAACAGCAGCAGCGCAGCAACCAGGATAGTGGTGGCGTACAGAACCATCAGGGCGTCCCTCTTGAGCTATGATTGCGCCACAGGGCAACGCTACCATATGGAATGGAAGCACACAGACGCGGCGTACCCGCGCACGCCCGCGTCATAATACCCGGATCCTGCATTCTCGTCCAGTTGGCAGCCGAGATCGGGCGCATTACCAATCCCAACAGCACGGTATATACTCGCGCTACAGGCAGTCAACCACCCATCACAAGGAGGATCAGTATGGATAACGTCCGCTTTGGCATCGTCGGTGTCGGCGGCATGGGCAGCGCCCACGCGAGCAATCTGCCACACATCCCCGAAGCCGAGCTCACCGCAGTGTGTGACATCTCACCTGAAGCTCTGGCTGCAGCCACCGAGGCGTTCAGCGTACCGGCCTTCAACAACCACATCGAGCTGCTGGAGAGCGGGCTCGTCGATGCGATCATCATCGCCACCCCGCACTACTTCCACCCCCCTATTGCCGTCGATGCCATGGAGCGCGGCATTCACGTCATCAGCGAGAAGCCGATGGCAGTGACCGTCGCCGGCGCAGAGGCCATGAACAAAGCTGCAGAACGCACCGGTGTTGTCTTCTCCGTCATGTTCCAGCTGCGAGCGCTGCCTGTACACCAGGCCGCGAAACGCCTCATCGAGGAGGGCCGGCTTGGCAAGCTCTACCGCACACTCTTGACCGACTGCCACTTCCGCAGCCAGGCCTACTACAACTCTGCCGGTTGGCGGGCGACGTGGAAGGGCGAAGGCGGCGGCGTTCTGCTCAACCAGGCACCTCATGGCATGGATATCTTCACCTGGCTGGCGGGTATGCCTTCGCGGGTCATCGCCAACGTCAGTACTCGTCAGCACGTGATCGAGGTCGAGGACGAGGCCTCTGCGCTCCTGGAGTACGAGAACGGCGCCATCGGCTACTTCCTGGAGACCGTCAACGAGTGCCCCATCGGGGTGCGTATCGAACTCTGTGGCGAACTGGGGAAGCTCGTACTTGAGGGCAACCAACTCCGCTTCTGGGAGGTCACCCCCGGCGTGCGCGCTGCGTCCGACACTACAGACCAGATGTGGGGACGTCCCGATGTCGAGGAAGTCGAGGTCCCGCTTGAGGAACGCGAGACCGGACACGCTGCGATCGTCCGCAACGTCGCCCTTGCGATCCTCCACAATGAGCCCCTTATCTCGCCCGGGCCCGAAGCCATCCGCAGCCTGGAGCTGGCCAACGCCATTCTGCTCTCAGGACACAAGAACAAGCCCGTGACCCTTCCCGTGGATCGAGAGGAGTACAACGCATTCATCGAAGCCAAGAAGGCGACCTCCCAGGACAAAGACGTCGAAGACCAGCGGATCACCGATCCCCATCACCTTACCTAGACCGGGCCCCGCCTGGTGCCACGTGTCCCCCGGCGCGCTGCTGGGGGACGCCGTCTCCCCCAAGCCGGATCGGGTATCGACCATGGCCTCGGATCGCCCGAGCCATGGCTGCTACGTTCCGCTAGAGCACCCAATCGAAGTCCACCCGTCTCCGGCCACGGGTGGCGAGCGCCATCTTCTCAATGACTAGCCCCATCAGTGATCTCTGGCTCGCCGCAGCAGCACATGGCGCCGCACCCTCGTGATCAGGGGCTCACACTGATGCCCTCAAAAGAATAGATGAGCAGTTGAGACAGCACACGATCCGATACGACCACGCCGGCTGCCGTCACATCCACGCCGCCCGGCACCGGCGGGGTGGTGCTGTCGCGCATGACCTGCTGGAGCTCTCCGGACGAATCGTAGACCAGAATGCGCTGATAGACAGGATCGGTCGCCACAACCAGATCCCCGATCACGGCCAACTGCGGGCGATCATCCAGGCGCAGGCTGGACCAGGGCGGCACATCCCACGCCCGCGCGAAGAACCCATCGCTATTGAAAACCTGGATCCGCCGATGCCACGTATCGGCGATGAAGACCTCGCCGTTGGCGCCCACTGCTATCCCCACCGGCTCACGAAGCTGTCCGTCCCGGTCTCCGGCAACGCCGAAGACACGCAGAAACTGCCCTTGCGCGTCGAAGACCTGGACCCGGTTGTTGCCCGTATCCGTCACGTAGACGTTGCCGTCAGGCCCGATATCGATCCCTCGCGGGCCGTAGAAAGCCCCCCATCCTGCGGCCTCATTCGCAGTCACCTTGGCAAAACGGCCCCAGCTCGCGAGCGGCTCACCGGCGAACCCTACAGTGTCGGGCGCGAACTTCTGCACCCGGTGGTTCCACGTATCGGCGACATAGACATTCCCAGCAGCATCGACCGCGGCGTCCGCGGGCTCGTTGAACTGCCCGGGAGCAGCGCCATGGCTGCCCCATACGTCGACGACATCCCCAGCCAACGTCATATGCCAGATCAGGTGACCAGCAGGATCTGCGACATAGACCGATCCATCCGGTGCAACCGCCAAGCCCCTGGGAGAGACGCCATCCAGCACCACCTTGGCCATGGCCACTGCCGGCTGCTCGTATGCCTGCAGCGGCACATCGCTTGCGACAGACTCGCCAGCGACCGTCACGCCGCCCCCATCAGCGACCTGGATCTCACCGGCCTCCACCTGATAGGCCCATATCTGCTCCGCAAGATCACGCCGCACATAGAAGCGAAACTCCACGCGGTGGGGCCACGTGACGAGCGTGAAGGGATCATCCGGATTGCGTAGCTTGGCGTAGCGGGCATAGTCGCGCTTCCAAACGATATCCCAGATAGCCTTGCGTCGCTCAGGCTCGGTCAGGATGCGGCGGATCTGCTCCCAGGTCAGATTCTTGTAGTCCTCAACCGGCCACCAGACATGGCGATAGTCATAGCTGTCATAGTCTGCACCTGTAATGGCCTCCACAGACTCCCACTCCGACCGCGCAGCGATGATCACCGGCGAAGCCAGGAGGCGTTCCGCCTCGGGTGTGTCAAAGTAGTAGTTGTTGGGGAATTGTTTGTACATATACCAGTAGAACGGCCAGGCGGTCTCCTTGCCGTAGGCGACCTGGATCTGGTCCGGCGTACCGGTCAGACGCCAAGAGATCTCCTCAACTTGATCGAGAACCTCCTTGACATCCGGGGTACCGTGCGCATACACGATGTACTCGGTCGCCAGCTCGTCGTTGATGAACGCAGCCATCACCATCGTACGCACCGTGAGCCCGCCAAGAATAGCCACAACCGTTAGGGCGCTCAATCGCAGACTGCGGCGCAGCCCTACAGAGGTCACGGCCGAGAAAAGCAGCCCGCTGAACAGCAGGAGTCCGGTCAAGCCACCGATCACCTTGCCCAGGGGTTGCAGCTGCGCAATTGCCAGCTCCAGTGATTCCGCTCCCAGGCCCTGCTGGAACAGCTGCTGCAGCGCGCCGGACGATTGCCGGAAAGCACCCCAAGCCAGAGCACCAAAGACCAGGGATACGGGCACCAGCCAGCCCGAGCCGTGGAACATACTCCGCAGAGCGGAAACGTCGAACACGTTGCCCAGGAACCAGGCAGCCAGCAGAATGTGCGGGTAGGCGATGTGGACAAAGAGCCACGGCATCTTCTCACCGGCGACGATGTAGGCGCCCCACGAGAGCACAGCCCACCCGACGAGGAAGAGGGGCCACAATCGCGGGAGCAGGACCGTGATCGCCGTGGGCGCAACACGCGCACCACCCGCGGTTTCCGTCCGCGAACGACCCCTGAGTAGCAGCTGCCTTAAGCCACGAACAGCGATCCACACGATGCCGGCAGAAGAGGCGAGCAGCGGCAGGTACTCGTAGAGGGATCCGATCATCCCGTAGTAGTACCATGGCTGGCTGCCGCGCTGGATACCTTGCTGCGAGATCCAGTAGGCCAACCCACCCGCGAGTCCGCTGAGAACACCCCACCCATAGGTGAAGAGTGTGCTGTATAGCACAAAGAACACACCGTAGTAGGCCAGCGCAAGTAGCGGCCAGCGGCGGCGATCCCACCAGAGGCCCACGGCGACCGACACGCCCACGGCCATGATCAGCGTGGAGAACGCTCCCACCAGGGAGGGCAGGGGAACGTCGCTGAAGTCCGCCGACATCAAGGCTTGATAGAAGAGGTTCATGTCCACGCCAGCGATCAGGCTCATCAACAGCGCGGAGCCCAGCGGAAGCGTAAAGGTCCCCAGAACCAGCAGCACATCAAAGAGCCGCAGCTGGCGAATCTGAGCTTCGCCGATCCCGTGCACCAGACCGACCAAGGCCCCGGCGACCGAGAGCACGGCGCCCCCCAGTGCCAGCCGCCCCAGGACCGGGACCGCAACCGCGCTTATCTCGTTGTTGGACAGCCCTTCGTCAGTCACCGGAGCGCTGCTGTAGGCCAGAACGAAGGCACCCCCGAGCACCAGCGCCAGTGCCAACAGCGCCACCACCAGCCGGACCATAGAGCTGTGCGCCCAGCGCACCGTGAAGAGCTGCCAGATCAGGGGCAGGGCCATGAGCGCCAGGAAAAGCGCCGTGTACATATAGGCGTTCTCTTTGGTGGCAAAGACCAGTGCAAAGAGCACGCTCATCCACATCAGCCAGCGACTGTCCCCGGGATCACGATCCAGGTACTGCAGAATGCTCCACAGCAGCAGCGTGATGAAGAGCAGCATGGGGATGTCGTGGCGCGCATAGCGGGAGTAGTAGGTGATCGTCGGCGAGACAAGCACCATCACCGATGCCAGCAAGGCACCCAGGCGTCCCATCCATCGCCGCAGCAACCACGGTGCGGCCACCAGGGCTACGCCAGCCAATGCCGAATAGAGTCTCGCCGTGAAGTCGCTCACCCCGAAGAGCGCAAAGAAAAACGCCGTGGCTTCGAAGAGCAGAGGGCCGTGCATCAGCGGATCGTGGCGGAACCCACCACCCGAGTAGAGGTTCCAGGAGTACTTAGAGTGCGTCGTCTCATCGTGGCTCACCGCCCGGTCCCCAAGTGCGTAGAGGCGGGTGATCAAGGCCAGGAGGATGAGCACGATGGCGGCCACCTTCCACAAATCAAGCTTGGTGCGATGGCCACAAGCGGTTTCAGTTTTGCTGGTCATCATATCCCCGTAGCTAGTCGTGGCCCGGTGACGTGTGAGACGTGCCAGGCCCGGAGCCTGTGGTCCAAGTTCGTCTATGGATTCTACCTTCGATGGGGGTACTAGCAACCCAGACAGATCAGTGAGATTGGACACCAATGAGGATGTGCTAAACTTGAGGAACAGAGGTTCACATGAACACTGACCACCATGAAGAGACCATCAGGCGATGGCCGCGCCGCTTAGGGCAGGACCTCCGCGTCCTGCGGAAGCTCTTCCCCTGGCGGATCGGACTTGCGCTGGTCGCGGCCATCGCGGCGACGGCCTACGTCTTCCAACAAGCCTACCTGAGTACCTACGATCTGGCCACGACGGAGTTCAGCTATAGCAAAGCCGTCTACGCCATTCTCAATATGGCGACCTTCCAGGTCTCGTTTGCGGATATGCCCCCCGGTCCCAGACTGGATCCATTCTTCATCCTGGTACCGGTCGTCGGGATACCTCTGTTACTCATCTTCGGCGCCAACCTACTGCACGTGCTGCGCGTCTTCCTCGTGCGCCGGGAGCGGGGACAGCCGTGGCAGCGTGCCCTGGCCGCCACAGTGGCGTCACCGATCGTCATCTGTGGCCTGGGCCACATCGGCTACCGCGTGGCCGGCGAGCTGCTGGACATGAGACGTCCGGTTGTTGGTTTGGACAAGGCCAACTCCCCCCTCACCCAATCGCTAATCGATCGAGGCCTACCCGTCATCTTGGGCGATGTGCGCAATCAGGATGTACTCATCAGCGCCGGCGTCAAGCGGACACCGACGGTCATCGTCTGTACGCACGACGATCTCGCCAACATCAAGGCCGCGTTCCACGTCCACCGGCTGAATAAGGATGCCCACATCATCTTGCGGCTCTTTGAAGACGAGATCGCCGATGACATTCGCGGTCGTTTCCAGGTCAATACGGTACTCAGCCGTTCCGCCATCGCCGCACAGGCATTCGCCTACGCAGCCCTGGGTGTTTCGGTTCTTGAGAGCTTCCAGGTCGACGGGGCCACCTACGTTCTGGCCGAGATACCCATCTCATCTGCCTCACCGTTCAGGAGTCAGTCGCTGGGAACCATCGCGCGGACGAATCAAGCAACCGTCGTTTGCCTCTACAGAGATGGAGGACTTCTGGTAGAGCCCGCACTCGATATGGTATTGGACGCCGGCGACGAGCTACTCCTGTTCACCGATGCTGATCGGCTGGCCCGGTTGTCGGACACCGTGGGTCTACCGGCCGGCACTGCCCAGCAGGAGAAGCCAGTGCTGGTGTGTGGACTCGGGCATACAGGCTATCGCGTGGTGAAAGCACTGCAGGCTCTGGGACGGCCGATCGTCGCGCTGGATTTCGAGCCGGGCCCGGTGGGGGTGGGGGGGGGGGTGATGGGGGTTACCCGGTTCTAAGGTGACTTCCGCCAACCCGCCCCCCCCGAAAAGGCGGGCATCCGCTCAGCCCGAGCCATCATCCTCTGCACCGAGGATGGTATTGCGAACTTCGAGACGGCGCTCCGCGCGAGAGAGAGCGCTCCCGGCGTCCGCGTCATCATGCGCATCTTTGAGGAACCCCTGGGCGCGCAGCTGCAGCAAGCGTTCGACATCGATGCGGTCTACAGCACATCGGCACTCGCCGCGCCGGCGTTTGTCGCCGCCGCACTCAACGTCCATCTCACACGGTCCGTGACGCTCAACGACCAGGTTTTCCTCATCGCCAGGATGACCATCGAGACCCTCTCCGGCCTCTCCCGCGATCCCATTGGCCGGCTGAACCAGCAGAGCGACCTCACCGTACTGCTCCACAGGCGCGGCAACGAGGTGCTGATCCCACCAGACCCCCAGGCGTACTTGAGAGCAGAGGACGAGATCGTCATACTGGCAACTCGGAGGAGGCTACGAGAGATCGACCTCCGTAACCAGGGCAAATAGAACGTGGTGCCGCCGGCAGCAGGCTCACAACGGACTTTCCGCACAGCGAAACGAGGAGGAGGTCTATGAAAGACAATTGGGGCTCACAGACAAAGGCCATTCACGCAGGTATGGATCAGTCGCCACAGGATGTCTCGCCCCCCCTGCATATGGCGAACACGTTCATCTTCGGAAGTGCGGAGGAAGCAGCGCAGGCATTCGAGACAGAGTCACGGCCCATCTATACACGCTGGGGCAACCCCACGGCTGCGGTGATGGAGAAGAAAGTCGCCGCGCTGGAGAACGCCGAAGCCGCCGTCGCGACGGCATCGGGAATGGCCGCGGTGAGCGGCGCTATCCTGGCGGCGACAGCCCCCGGGGACCACGTGATTGCAACCACCGGCCTCTACAGCGGCTCATATCGCTTGGTGACCCACAACCTGCCCAAGTTCGGCGTGCAGACGACGCTGGTCGAGGCAACCGATACCGCAGCCTTTGAGGCCGCTATCCGGCCGAACACGCGGCTCATCTACCTGGAATCTCCGGGCAACCCGGCGCTGCAGATGAACGATCTGGCTGCCATTGCCGAGATCGCGAAGGCCCGCAGCATCATGACCATCATCGACAACACCTTTGCCAGCCCGATCAACCAGCACCCGCTCGAACTCGGCATTGATGTGGTCGTTCATTCTGCCACGAAGTTCCTCTGTGGCCACGGGGACGCCCTCGGTGGCGCCATCGCTGGGTCGGCAGAGTTCGCGGAGAAGATTCTCAAGGGGCCGATACGCATCCTTGGCGGCTGTATCAGCCCCTTCAATGCGTGGATCATCTCGCGCGGGATCACCACTCTGCCGCTCCGCGTACAGCGCCACAATGACAACGCCCTCCGCGTGGCTGAGTGGCTCCACGATCACCCGGCGGTCGCCTACGTACGCTACCCGTGGCACCCGTCACACCCGCAGTACGATCTGGCCAAACGGCAGATGCCCGGCGGTGGGGGCGGCGTGGTGGTCTTCGAACTGAAGGGCGGACTGGACGCCGGCGTACGCCTGCTCAACCACGTCGAACTCTGCGCCCGGACCGTGAGCTTGGGGGACGTGCGCTCTCTGCTCACGCACCCGGCGAGCACGACGCACCACAGCGTCCCGCGGGAGGCGCGGTTGGCATCGGGAATTACCGATGGGCTGATGCGCTTGGCCGTGGGGTTGGAGGATGTAGAGGACATCATCGCAGATCTGGAAGCCGCGGCGATGGTGTAGTACCTGGCTCTGCACGAGAAGAGACTGAACAGAGATCAGGCAACAGACGAGATATGGCGTCTGTTGCCTGATCATCTCAGACATAACCAACCTGAGCCGTAACCTCAGAGCACGACCTCGCAGAGCCCGGCGGACCCTCACGCGTCATCGGGCCCTGATACTATGTGAGATGCGCCCAGCCTCAGTTCAGATACTCTTCAGAAACCGTCCTAAGATGCGCCAGGGAGTCAATGATGATCTCGGCAACATCCGACAGCTCCCACTTCCCTGTGTTGAAGGCAAGATGGTAGAGCAGCGGGTTATTCCAGTCGATCTCGAAGAAGCGTACAAGGTAGGCGATCGCCGCTTGGTCTTTGGTCTTGGTCAGCGCGGTGGCCTCAGCCAATGACATGCTAGACCGCTCTTTGACGCGGAGAGCGCGCGCACCCAACGGCCCATTCAGCCGCACGTGCAGCACCCCAGGCTTCTCCCGGAGAATCGCCTGCCCACCGCGCCCAACGATCACAACGTTGTCCCGGTCATAGGCGGCGAGAATCGTGTCGCGGACGAGGTTGATGCCATCCGCCTCACTCAACGTTTCGACGTCAAGTGCAGACGCGGGGAGTGGCGTTTTCGGCTCCTCAGGCTTCATCTTGCGTCTCCCGAAGAGTCGCTCAAAGAAGTTCCGCATGCAGTAGGTATCTTCGGAGAAGTCGACCACACCTTCCTCTGAAACACCCATCTCGGCAGCCACGCGGACCATAAGGTCCTTGTCAAAATAGCTATAGCCCAAGACATCACAGAGGCGCTGAGCGACCTCAACTGCACCACTTCCGTACTGGCGAGAAATCGTTATCACTGGCATCGCTACCCCTTCTGAAGCGCAAGAAACTGGACTGGACCCGGATTGATACCTCAGAAAAGCCAAGCTGGGAGAGAATCGGTGAGCAACCCAACTATACCAGACACTCAACAACACCGCAACGCGCCAGGAAGTGGAAGAATGGGGATGCAGCCCGGGAATTCGGCAACGTGGCAGGCCCCCCTCCCCGACTCTCCCCCCGACGAGGGGAGAGCTGGAGTGGGGGGGCGCTCTCGCTACAAATACGTTAGCCCTAGGCTATAATCGGGACGTTCCCGGTTGAGGGAGAGAGACATCCAGGAAGCCCTGGCATGCACGAGATGGCATCTGCCAGCCCGGAGATGCACCCAGCTATGCGGAGACCCGAGGAGAAGACCAAGCAATGAAGATTCGCTCCATCACCGTATTCGACCAGCTCAGACTGCCGCTCGACCAACAGCAGATCACCAAGCTGAGCCGGACCGTCAACTTGGCCGCGGAGACACTCACGGCGGCCGGCTACGAAGTCCAGACCGTGCGCCTGGCCACGAACCTGTTGTCAAGCCTCTCGGAGAGGGACGATCCCGTCCGGACTGCTGAGGACCTGGAAGCTCAGTGCAACGCCGCCGGCTTCGAGTTCATCGCGCTGGGGCCCGCGGGCGACAACCTTTGCCTGGTGCCGGAAATCCTGGAGGCCACCGAGTCCGTCTTTGCCACCTGCCGGATCGTGAGCCCCGCCACCAACCGGATCGATGGGCAGAAGGTCCGCCAGGCCGCGCGCGTGATCAAATCCGCAGCGCAGATCGCCGAAGGCTTCGGGAACCTGCGGTTTGCGGCCCTGGCCAATGTCGGGCCCGGCATCCCATTCTTCCCGGCAGCCTATTGGGAAGGGTCATCGCCGGCCTTCGCCATTGCCACGCAGTCAGCAGATCTCGCGGTGGAAGCCACAACCACATCGGTAGATGCCGCAGAAGCCCACAGCAAGCTGAAGCGCCTCGTGGAGACACACGGGCAGCGGCTGCAGTCCGTTGCCGAGACCTTCGGGGAGCAGCACCAGGTGCCCTTCCTGGGCACTGATTTCTCCCTGGCGCCCTTCCCGGGTGACGACTGCAGCATCGGCGCTGCGCTTGAGGCCCTGATCGGCCGGCCTCTGGGAGAACCCGGATCCCTTGCCGCGGCAGCCGTACTCACCGACGCGGTCCAGCAGGCCCATTTCCGCCAGGCCGGGTTCTGCGGGCTGATGCTGCCGGTGCTGGAGGACTCCGTGCTGGCCAAACGCGCGGCAGAGGGCCGCCTCCGTATCGCAGAACTGCTGCAGTGGTCAGCTGTCTGCGGCACGGGCCTCGATACCGTGCCGATCCCGGGTGATGCTAGCGAAGAGGCCATCGCCGGGCTGCTCTTCGACGTCGCGGCCCTGTCCATTCGCGCCAACAAGCCGCTGACTGCCCGGCTGATGCCGCTGCCGGGCAAAGTCGCCGGGGACCCCGTCCATTTCGACTTCGCCTACTTCGCTGACGGCGGCGTCCTGGCCCTCGGTGAAGGTGGGGATGGTCCGCTCGCAGCTGCACCCGAATTGGGGCTGAGCGCTTACCACAGACAATGAACTGAAGGAATCTCTTGGCAGCACGTACTTCGAAGCCGGTGACTCATCCAGACCACGAACAACGCAGAAGGCTCCCAGGGCGTACCTGGGAGCCTTCTGCGTTACTGCACACTTCTAGATTCGAGCGAACGCTGCTTCCGCGTCCGGAGTCAGCAAAGAGACGAAGGTGTAGATGCCCAGCACCGTCCCCAGCGGGAACCCAGGCAGATTCAGGAATCCGAGGATCAGTGCGAGCACCCTGGCCCACGACTTGAACTTCAGCAGCCCGATACCCACGGCAATCCCCGGCGCTGAGACCACTGTCACGATCCCGCTGACAACCACGCCCACGATGAGCAGGATGCCCATCGCGTCCCGATCTCCAGTGATCAGTCCTGCGCCCCATAGGATCGCCAGCACTGTCACACCAACGAGCACGCCCAGAATGCCAAGAACAATGTATAGCCATCCCAGCACTTTGATATTCGTTTCCATTTCATCCTCCTGCTATGTCTGTCTGCTACTACTTGTACGCATCCCATCGCGGCAACGTTGCATACTCGTGCCAATGCCGCAAGGGTCCAGAGCCAACTGAGAGCCTGTCTGTCAAGCAGAGGTTTCCCATTTTCCACTCTGTGCTATGATTGCGGCAAGTCTAGTTCAGCCGAATAGTGAGTACCATCTCCGAGTTTCATGGCCTAAAGGTCCTTTGCCGTAGGCCCACGGCGTGAAACCGATAGGGTATAACTGGAAACGGTTATGCCTCCCATGCTTGGAAAGGGGATGCGCCAGTTAGCTGTCATGGCGTCCTTCCCCGGGACGCCATTTTCTCTGCGCCCCACGGCTTCTAAGCGTCATAAACTTGAGCGTCGGTTTCCATAGGCAGTCTCACGCGAGCACAAGGAGGAAAGACTCGAAATGAAGAAGCACGTGTTGTGGGTACCCGCTATACTGATACTCGGACTGGCTCTGCTGGCAGGTTGCGGCCCGAATCAGCCTGCGCCACCGTCGGACGTTTCCGGGGAGTCACCCCTGGAGGGCAAGCTGATCATCTTCCACCCCGGCAGCTTGACGGTCCCGATCGAAGACCTGACCCAGGCGTTTCAGGCAGAGCATCCGGGCGTCACCTTCGAGACCGAAGGATCGGGGAGCAACACCGCGGCGCGTAAGATCAGCGAGTTGGGCCGCGAGGCCGACGTGATGATGTCGGCTGACTACACGGTCATTGACAAACTGCTGATTCCGGAGTTCGCCGGCTGGAACATCCAGTTCGCCCGCAACACGATGGTCATCGCCTACACCGAGGATTCCCTCTACGCCGACGAGATAGACGGTGACAACTGGCACGAGATCCTCGTCCGCGACGGCGTCATCTACGGCCACGCGGAACCCGATGTCGACCCCTGTGGCTACCGGACGTTGCTGGTCTGGCAACTCGCCGAGAGGCACTACGGCGTTGATGACCTGCAGCGCACCCTTGACGAACACTGTCCACCCGGGAACGTGCGCCCCAGATCGGTCGAGCTGATCGCGCTGCTGCAATCGGGCGATATGGACTATGCTTTCGAGTACCGGTCGGTGGCGGTGCAGCACGACCTCAGGTTCGTCGAACTGCCGGACGAGGTCAACCTG
>CBFCZM010000036.1:0-12512 GCA_965602565.1 uncultured Anaerolineae bacterium | reverse complement strand
CGTTACTGCCCCTACCCAGGAACGCTGCGCGTGCTTCTGCTACGCAGATAACAACCATACCATCCCCTGACGCTGCCCAAGCCCTTTGCCCCCGAAATGCTGTACGTTGTCTGCTACGCCAGCATGCCTTCGACAATCTCGTCGGCGATCGGGGCGAAATCGCTGGCGCCATATGCCTCAACACGTCCTAGATCGCAACTGCGGGCCAGCTCAGGATCCAGGGGGAGTCTTCCTAGCAGCGGAACGCTCAGTCGCTCGGCGGTGATCATGACCTGACTAGGGCCAAAGACCTCGATCTTGCGACCGCAGTCAGGACAGCTGATATAGCTCATATTCTCGACAAGCCCAAGGATGGAAGCCCCCAGTCGCTGTACCATGCTGGCTGCCTTGCGGACGATCATACCCGCCAGATCCTGCGGCGACGTCACCAAGACAACACCGCTGAGCGGGATGGACTGCATCACGGTCAGCGATGCATCTGATGTCCCGGGCGGCAGGTCCACGACCAGACAGTCGAGCTCTCCCCAGACAACATCATTCCAGAACTGCTTGATGGCGTTGCTGATCATCGGTCCCCGCCAGATGACAGCTTGATCCTTGTCGGGGAGCAGCAGGTTGATCGACATAACTTTGATGCCCTTCGCGGTTTCCACGGGCTGTATGCCCAGGGGGCTCATCGTCGGCGCCTGATCAAGGCCGAACAGCCTCGGTTGGCTGGGGCCAGTGATATCCGCGTCGAGCACGCCAACCCGCATGCCGCGCCGCTCCAGCGCTACAGCGAGCAGGGCGGCAACAGATGACTTACCAACCCCGCCCTTTCCGCTGAGTACCGCGATCACGTGGGAGATCTTGTTGACGGCCTGCGCTGATGGCGGTGCTCCCTCGGCCTGCGCTAAGAACGCGGCGCGCTCTTGTTGGCCCATTTCGACCAGATCAACCCGCACCTCGATGCGGCGATCCAGCTCTGCGATCGCTTCCTGTACCCCGCGTACCAGATCGTCCTTGACGGGGATCTCCTTGAAGGGCACGGCTAAGGCAACCACGACGACGCCATCCTGCACACTGATCTCGCGGATCATCTTCAGCCCGACCAGGTTTTGCTCTAGCTCGGGGTGGATCACACCGCGCAACCTCTCAAGTATCTGTTCTTTGGTGATCATGTCCTCTTCTCGGTAATCAGATGTTTGGAGCATCACTTCCACAAACCAGTTTGTCGGCACTTCCGACCAGATGCCACGTGACAGCGTTCAGTGATATTCACCTTGGCCTTCCGCGATGTGGCGATGGTAGGCACTTACCAGGTCAGCAATGCGGGCCTGCACCTTCTGCAGATCATCAACATATGCCCTGAGTACCTCATCTCCCAGCGGCGCAAGCCTGTATACCCGTCTGGGTGGGCCTTGGTCTCCCCCTATATCCCAGCTTGATGTAACCCAGCCCTTCGCTTCCATATTGCGTAGGTTGCGATAGACAATACTGGGGTGCAGACCCGGCAGTTCATACAGAGCAAGTTGGTCGATTAGTACATATCCGTGAGCTGGTCTATGGTGAAGAAGCAACAGCAGAATTGGTTCCAGGAACCACATACCTCCATGTGAATGTCGCCATTCCCGTCTATCTTGTAACATCTTGCTGCCTTTCCACTATTAGCTGAGGAAGAGGTGTCCTTTGTCTACAGTCTAGCCAACTATACTCAAAATGTCAATATACGCTCAAGGTATATAAGTGCACGTAGCAATTAGCCACACCGGTGAAGTCCATTGTCTTTCCTTGAGGAAATCGGTGAGGCGCTCCCCCCCCTTTTGGCGACTTGTAGCTCCGGCCCCAAGCCATCTGAGTGAAAGGCGGGCGAAAGAACGCAGGACCCGGCCCAACTTAGGCTTGACTTTTCAGATACGTGCTTCTATAATATTGGTAGATAGGCGTGCCAGATAGCACGCGTCAAAACGTTGAGCGAGACGAGTACCCGGCGGAGTGTGACAGGGAACGGAGGCCACCGACTGAGAGCCTCCTCCGCAGGAACCCGGCGAAAACCCCCCGCGAGTGGGTGGCTGAAAGTGAGGGCTCAATAGGCCCATCGAGTATGTCACTCCGGGTACGCCCGTTATAGCGACAAGAGTGTCCGGGCAATCGGCAGACCGCTTGCCTGGAAATTTGGGTGGAACCACGTGGTGCCCCGCGTCCCAACAGGATGCGGGGCACTTTTGTGTTACTGAACGGAGGGAGAAGACAATGGAAAGCATGAGCAAAGAAGAGTATCTCGCCAGCAGTCTGTATCGGATCCGGCACTCAGCGGCGCATATGATGGCCGCGGCAGTGCTGGATAAATTCCCCGAGGCGAAGATTGCCATCGGGCCGCCGATTGAGAACGGCTTCTACTATGACTTCGACCTGCCGCGTACGCTCACCCAGGAGGATCTGGAGGAGATCGAGGCCCGCACTCGCGAGCTGATCGCCGAGCGGGTCGACTTCGAGGTCCAGGAAGTGTCGCCCGACGAGGCTAAGGAGCTGTTCAGCGACCAGCCCTACAAACTGGAACTGATCAACGACATCGTGAACCAGGGCACAGACGAGTATGGCGAAAAGACAGACGAGGAGCCGATCCTGTCGATCTACAAGAGCGGCGGGTTCATCGACCTCTGCCGCGGCCCGCACGTCGAAAACAGCAACCGCATCAGGCCAAAGGCTGTGAAGCTGCTTAGCGTCGCCGGCGCCTACTGGCGCGGCGATGCCGACCGTCCGATGCTCCAGCGTATCTACGGGACGGCATGGGCCAGTCCCAAGGAGCTGCGCGAGCACCTCAAGTGGCTGGAGGAGATCAAGAAGCGCGACCACCGGCAGCTGGTGAAGCAGCTGGATCTGATCTCCTTCCACGAGGAGGCCGGGCCGGGTCTGGCCTACTGGCACCCGCGCGGCGCTATGATGCGCAAGATCATCGAGGATTTCTGGCGAGATCGCCACATGGCCGGCGGGTACGACTTCGTCGCCACGCCGCACATCGGGAAATCCTGGCTCTGGGAGACCTCCGGGCACCTGGATTTCTACAGGGAGAGCATGTATTCGAGCATGGATGTCGATGGGCAGGACTACTACCTCAAGCCCATGAACTGCCCCTTCCACATCCTGATCTACAAAACGTCGCTGCGCTCCTACCGCGAGCTGCCGCTGCGCTGGGCCGAGCTGGGCACGGTCTACCGTTATGAGAAGAGCGGCGTGCTCCACGGACTGATGCGCGTGCGCGGCCTCACCCAGGACGACGCCCACGTCATCTGCACACCTGACCAGATCGAATCCGAGATCCTGCGCGTCCTGCGATTCTCGCTGGCGCTGCTACGCGCCTTCGGCTTCGAGAACGTCCAGGCATATCTCGCGACACGGCCGGAGAAGGCCGTCGGCGATCCCGCACGTTGGGAGCAGGCGCAGGAATCGCTGAAGCGGGCCATCAACGCCGAGGGTCTGGCGTACGATATCGACGAGGGCGGCGGTGCGTTCTACGGACCCAAGATCGACCTGCACATCAAGGACGCGCTGGGCCGCCTGTGGCAGCTCACAACGATCCAGTTCGACTTCAACCTGCCGGAGCGCTTCGACATGACCTACGTGGGTGAGGACGGGTCGGAACACCGCCCCTACATGGTACACCGCGCGCTGCTCGGCTCCATCGAGCGCTTCTTCGGCATCCTGGTCGAGCACTACGGCGGCGCCTTCCCGGTCTGGCTGTGCCCTGAACAGGCGCGCATCATCCCGATCGCCGACCGGCACATCGAGTACGCCAGGCAGGTGGAGGATCAGCTGCGCGAGGCCGGCCTCCGCGTCAGCACAGATGCTTCCGCATCCCGTATGAACGCCAAGATCCGCGATGCGCAGCTAATGAAGATCCCGTATATGCTGATCGTCGGTGATCGTGAGGTCGAGGCGCGCCAGATCGCCCTCCGTATGCGAAGCGGTGCCCGGCCCGGCGCCATGTCCCTCGAGGACTTCGTGGCCCTTGCCCAGGCGGCGGTCAAGGATCGGGCGCTGGAATAAACGGTCCACGATGGCGTCCTCACCTGCGACAGGCGCCCCAAAGATGCATCAACCCCCGGGGCTACCGGAGCACCCGGGGGTTAGTCTGTCAATGTGAATCGCGGATCGCTGCTCTTCATCACACGTGCCAAGCTCATGCCGTGACATTTGCCCGTGACCATCTGCAGACCCGCACGATCCATCTACTCCCTGCCATTTGTGATTTGCCTATCTGAGATTCACCACTACCTTCCGCTAGACGGCTTCTTGAGCCTCCAGCTCCTGCTCCCGTCGCAGCATCTCAAAATGCTCACGGATGTTCCCCGCTATCACCTCCGAGATGCCGGGCACCTCGGCCAGTTGTTCCTCCGTGGCCGTCTGGATGTTGTGCAACGACCCGAGGTGCTTGAGCAGCGCCTTGCGCTTGACAGGCCCAATGCCGGGAATCTCATCGATCTGAGAGGCCAGGCCCACCTTGCGGCGGCGCTGGCGGTGGTAGGTGATGGCGAAGCGGTGTGCCTCATCACGGATGCGGCGCATCAACAGGATCGCCGGTGCCGCCGGATCGAAACGTATAGGGACCCGCCGGTCCGGCTTGAAGATCTCCTCGTACCGCTTGGCCAGCCCCACGACCGGCACCTGTTCCTGGAGGCCGAAGTGCTCCAACACCTCCACCGCCATCCCCAGTTGGCCCTTGCCGCCATCGACGATCAGAAGGTCGGGCAGCTTGGCCCACGCCTGGCTTCCGCGGGTGCCGCGCAGTTCGCCCTCCGAGATACGGCGCCACCGGTCGAAGCGGCGCATCAGGACCTCGCGCATGCTGGCGAAGTCGTCCTGCCCGACGACGGTGCGGATCTTGAAACGCCGGTAGTGGCTCTTCTTGGCCACACCGTGTTCGAAGACCACCATACTCCCCACGACCTCCACGCCCTGAGTGGTGGAGATGTCGTAGCACTCCATCCGCACCGGCGTCCGGTCCTGTGCCAGCCCCTCCTGCAGTTCAGCCAGTGCTTTCTCGCTGCGGTGTTTGTCCATCGCCCACTGCGCCTTCAGCAGACGTAGGGTCTCGGTGGCGTTGGTTGAGGCCAGGTTGAGTAGGTCCAGATCGGGGCCCTCGCGCGGGACGGTGAGATAGACGACATCCCCCCGCTTGGTGCGCAGCCACTGCTCCAGGACCGCCGCCTCCGCGATCCGCGCGGGCAGCAGAATCTCAGGCGGTACCATCGCAGCATCCGTGTAGAACTGCTGCAGGAAAGCTGTCACAATCTCATCTTCATCGTCGCAGCCACCGCCCTCCATCACGAAGTGCTCGCGGCCCAGCAGCTTGCCGTTGCGGACGAAGAAGACCTCGACACAAGCGTTGCCGTTGTCGCAGGCGACAGCGATCACGTCCTGGTTCGTCGCCGCGGTCGTGATGATCCGCTGGTGCTCCATCACGTGTTCCAGCGCCTGTAGCCGGTCGCGAAGCTGGGCGGCACGCTCGAACTGCAGTGTAGTCGCAGCCTCCTGGATCTCCCGCCGCATATCAGCCATCACGCCTTCGCTCTCGCCGCCCATAAAGCGGATCAGCTGCTCGATGACAGCGTTGTACTGCTCACTGTCGACCTCAGCAATACAGGGCGCCGTGCAGAGTTTCAGATCGTGATAGAGGCAGGCCCGCCGATCCTTGCCTGTGATGTCGCGGTCGCACGTCCGGTAGGGGAACATCCGTCGGAGCAGATCGAGCGTCTCGCGCAGTGCCCTGGTGGACGTATAGGGGCCGAAGTACCGACCGCCATCACGCTCCATCTGGCGTGTGATCAGGACCTTGGGGTAGTCCTCATCTGTGACCTTCAGATAAGGATACCGCTTGTCATCCTTGAGGCGGACATTGTAGCGCGGGCGATGCTTCTTGATCAGATTCGCCTCAAGAATCAGCGCCTCGACCTCCGAATCCGTGATTATCCACTCGATGTCACGAATCTCGCCGACGAGCCGCCGGGTCCTGGCCGTCACTTGCGCCGAGGCATGGAAATAGGAACGGACCCGGCTGGCGAGATTGATCGCCTTGCCCACGTAGATGATACGCCCCTTGGCGTTGTGCATCAGGTAGACGCCGGGCACCTTGGGTAGTGTCTCCAGCTTCTGGATAAGCGTTTCGTTCAGGTCGATCACAGCCCGATTATACAAGACAAGCCCCCCGGCGCTACAACTTCCCGGGGGGCTCTAGCTGTTGATGATGTGAGGCTAGCGCAGCGCAGGCAGACTCAGTCCGCCCAGCCACATATCCTCTAGGAGAGGGGCACCCACGGCGACCAGCACGATACAGCAGCAGCACAACACGAGCAGCGCGGCCACAACAATCACGATGATCAGCACAGTGTTGTTCTTCTTCTTGGGTGGCTCGGCGACTACTGTGCCGACAGCACTCACGGGCTCTGCCGCAACCGGAGTCGGTGTCACCGGTGTGGGCATCACAACCCCGGGCTCCTCAGCAGCATCGAAAGGGCTGGGGATCTCTTCCATCGGTTCGCCGACAGGCTCAACAGGTGCGGACGGGATGATGACCACTGTCGCCGGCTCGACCTCAACCGGTGGTACGGGCAGCGGCGGCGGCGTGACGACATCATCCTGAGGCACCGGCGGAGGTGCAATATCGGGCAGCGGCGGAGGCGTAACCTCGGCCTCCGGCTCTTCCTCGGGATCCAAGCGACGCGTGCTATCGACTGTGTCTTCGTTCATGGTACCTTCCTCCATTCTATGCTTATCGACCTTTGTCAGGGCTGGCGGACGCGGCCTTTACGTCCCCCATCACCACAGGTGAGGCAAACAGAGACCCAGATCAACCCCCTGATCGCTCAGGAACTCCAATATCGGATCGCCCAGCAACCAGCCGGCAACCAGCGTCAGACAGCAGCAGAGCACCAACACAGCCAAGACAATGAGAACGATCTTGAGTGTGTTGTTCTTCTCAGGAGGTTCAGCTGGTGCTTGGGTTCCGTATGCCGATTGCGAGTCGTAAAACGCATCTTGAGTCATCTTGCCCCCTTTGTCAGTCCTGATCTGGATAAACGCGTACCGCGAGCCTCCAACCCACCCCTACGCAGCGACATCCGCCCGTGATTGCCGGCGGCGGCGCCAACGCACCACCAAGAAGACCGCCAATGCCAGCAGGATCACCCATGCGATCACCAAATAGGGAAAGACCACCGAGACAAATGAGGTCACGGCTGAAACCACATCCTCCGCCGTGCTCACAATGGGATTCGCCGTCCCTGCCGTTGCCGCAGTCACTGCCGGGCGCGCCCCTGTTTTGACAACGTGGACGGTGCCCGCCAGGATGATGCCGCACCCAAACGCCAGAACCGGATGCAGATTGATCGAAGACTGCGTCGTTGCCGCGAAGAGGATCGCACCGACGGTCGGACGAACCAGCGTCTGGACAACGTCATTGACTGTATCCACCGCCGGGATCTTGTCGGCGATCTCCTCAATCACCAGCAACACCGCCAACAGGGCGATGATCCACCAGCTCGTCAACGCACTCCAGGGCTCCTGAAGCTCGATAAGATGCGTGAACTTCGCCAACACAGCCACAGTAAGCATCGGGATATAGGCATTCAGTCCCGCCGCCGTGGACAGACCAAATGCAGACGCAAGATCAAGCAGGCCCTCCACGATCGCTTGCTCCTTTCCTCACCCACATTATAGGCAATCCGATCTGTTTAGGCAAACGGCTGAAGAGGCCCATTTCAGGATGGCGTCGGGTCCTCAGCCGAGGCCTGTTGCCCACCTGTCGCCCTCCGTGGACCGCGGGCGCCTCGCCCGCTCTGAGGCTACTAGCTACGCATGCAGCCACACCACTGACATGGACCAGCTCGCCTGCGCAAGGATGCGGCCAGGGTGGCCGCGCTCCCCAGACGTCGTCTTCCCACTTCATAGTACGCAATCTCCGTCCATCCGGGAGCACACAGATGTCGCGTGCCGCGTACTTCTTCTACGTGTATACGCCGCAGGGGTTGCGTATGCCGGCCTACCAGACGATGGGTGACCGCCCACACGCAACCAGATAGGCATTCGCTTGCGAGAAATGTCGGCAGCCAAAGAAGCCACGGTAGGCGGAGAGAGGCGAGGGATGTGGCGCCGCCAGGACCAGGTGGTGAGATTCGTCGATCATCTCCCGCTTGGACTGCGCGTACCGTCCCCACAGCAGGAAGACCAGGTGGTCACGCTTCGCGCTGAGCTGCGCGATGATATCGTCCGTCAGAGCAAGCCACCCGAGGTCACGATGCGATCCGGCAGCCCCGGCCTCCACCGTCAAGCTAGCGTTGAGCAGCAGCACCCCCTGGCGCGCCCAGTCGCTCAGATCCGTTGAGCGCTGTGCAGGAGCCCCTCCGTGGATATCGTCCGCGACCTCCTTGAAGATGTTGCGCAGCGAAGGCGGTGCATTGACCTGCGTCGGTACAGAGAACGCCAGGCCGTTGGCTTGTCCGGCACCGTGGTAGGGATCCTGACCCACAATGACAGCCTTCACGTCATCGAAAGCTACGGCCTCCAGAGCAAAGAGGACACGCTCCGCCGGGGGGTAGATCATCCGCTCGGCACGCAGCGCCTCGGTCCTCGCCAGCAGTGACCGGTGGTATCCCTCACGCATCAGTGGCACGGACGATTCCCACGTCATCAGGTTCAATGAAGCCATAGCGGCATGTCCTGTGTTCGCATCCGTTAGCGTGCGTATCATAGCATAGGACCCGACGTACGCACGTCACCACACCCGACAGGACTGAAACTGCCAGGACCCGTTGACCCGGAGACGACGTGAAGTACAATGGCTTGACGTGGTCTGGTCTCTATAGAAGGAGTAGGGTGTGATTGAGCTCGCAGATAGGGGCAACAGAATCTCTCCATCCATGACTTTCGCCATCGCAAGCAAAGCCAAAGCCTTGAGAGCTCAAGGTGTCGACGTGTGCGACTTCAGCGTGGGCGAACCGGACTTCAACACGCCGGAGCTGATGCGCGAGGCCGCTAAGGCAGCGCTGGACGCGGGCAAAACCAAATACACCCCTACAGCCGGTCTTCCCGAGCTGCGGTCAGCGATTGCGGAGAAGCTAAGACGTGACAACGGCTTGGCCTACGCTCCCGAGCAAGTCATGGTCACCGTGGGGGGAAAACAAGCCCTATTCAACACGCTGATGGTCTTGCTGAATCCCGGCGATGAGGCTATCGTCCCCACCCCTGCCTGGGTCACCTACCTGGAGATCGTGAAGCTGACCGGCGCCAAGGCCGTCTTCGTGGCTGCCGACGAGACGAACGGCTTCAAGCTGCGCGCCCAGCAGTTGGCCGACGCCATAACACCGAGGACACGTGCGCTTATCCTGAACTCACCGTGCAATCCGACAGGCGCCGTCTACACAGCTCAGGAGATAGAGGCGTTGGCCGAGGTGATCGTTGAGCAGCAGATCGTCGTCATCTCCGACGAGATCTACGAAAAGCTGATCTATGATGGCCTGGAACACGTGAGCATCGGCAGCCTCCGTGATGAGGTCCACAGACTGACGGTGACCTGCAGCGGGTTCAGCAAGGCCTTCGCGGCGACCGGGTGGAGGATTGGCTTCGCCGCCGGGCCCACCGCCGTGGTCAAGGCAGCCACGGCGCTGCAGTCTCACAGCACCTCGGGGGCCACTACATTCGCACAGTACGGTGCGCTGGCGGCTCTGCGGGCCGCATCCTTGCGGGAGACCGTGGAGGAGATGCGCACAGTCTTCCAGGCACGGCGCGACCTCGTCGTCTCGGAGCTACAGCAGATCCCCGGACTCACCTGCGGGATGCCGCACGGCTCCTTCTACGTCTTCCCCAACATCGGTCAAATGGGACTGGATTCGATGACGTTCTGCGAGCGGCTTCTGGATGCGGAGCAGGTCGCCACAGTGCCCGGCGTGGCCTTCGGTGCGGATAGCAACGTCCGCATCTCCTACGCCACCGATACCGGCACGCTCCGCGAGGGATTGGCGCGGCTGCGCCGCTTCGCAGCTTCGCTGGTCTAGCCCCCAGACCCATACCCCGTGTACAGCAAACCTGCAGCGTTCCATCCAGAGCGCTGCGGCGACGTTGTCCGCGAACCTGGGTAGCGATGGCGACCGTCAGAAAATCCACGACAGCAGGGAGAAGACCACCTGCTGCAGGAGCCTCAAGAGGAAAAACGCTATCACCGGCGATATGTCGATACCGGGCAAGGGCGGCATCACCGAGCGAATCAGTCCCAGCACCGGCTCGGTGATCTCCCACACGAACCGCGTCACAGGGCTCGTATAGGGGACCCGAACCCACGAGAAGAGCACCCGCACGAAGAGCGCCAGCCCGTAGAGATCAAAGGCTACACTGAGTAGGTAGTTAAGGATACTCCCGAAGCTGTTCAGGGGCTGAACGAACCAGATCGGGATCAGCATCACCAACCGCAGCACCCAGCCGATGAGAGAGCGCCCAGTCCACAGCACGACCAGCGCGGCCACCGAACTCAGTAAATCGGATCGCGAAATGCCGGAACTGCGGTAGGAAGACCCGTAGGAGGGAATCCCGAGCCAACGGTTGGTCACCTTCAGAATCGGTTCCGTGATCGCCACGACAGTCCTCAGCACAGGATGATCCCAGCCCATCCTGAAGACCGGCAGCAGCATCCGGAGGACCAACGCCAGGCCCATCGCCCCCAGCGAAACATCCACCACTTGCATCAACAAACCGATCACGGCTGTCATGGCTCTCCTACGATAATGGCGATCGAAGCATCGTGCGCCATCGCTCTGTCACGCACGATCGAGTGACAACTTGCCCTCACACGGTGGCGCGAGAACCGAAGATGGCGCGACCTATCCGCACCAGAGTCGCCCCTTCCTCAACGGCTACCTGATAGTCGGCCGTCATCCCCATCGACAGATGGGAAAATGCTAGATGCGAGAACTGCTCCCTGAGCAGATCCCGCAGTCCCCGCAATGAGGCAAACACCGGGCGTACATCCTCTGGGTCCTCCGCGATCGGGGCCATCGTCATAAGGCCGGAGATTTTCAGCCCCGGCAGACCAATCACTTTGCCGACCTCATCGAGCAGCGCGGCGCGCAGGGCTGCATCGTGCTCCCATCCCGCAGCTCGATAGCCAAACTTACTCACCTCTCCCGAAACATTGCATTCTAGCAGGACCGGAATCTCGCGGCCCGCGCGGACGGCGCCGGCGCTCAGCTTCTGAGCGACCTTCAACCGGTCCAGAGAGTGCACCACGTCAAAATGCGAGGCGACCAGGCCAGCCTTCCGGCTCTGGATGTGGCCGACCATGTGCCACACTGGTCGCTCGCCAATGCCCCAGGTGTCCTGTAGTGCAGCTTCACCGCCTGGCGCACCGACGTCTTCAACGCTCCCGGCCGCTCCGGGAGCCGCCGCAGTTCCACCGGTGATCAACTGCATGACCTGGGAGATCTTGATCCGGCCCTCTTCAGGCCGATTCTCTCCGAAGTGCCTTTGCCCCACCTCCCAAGCGGCCAGAACCGCCTCCGCCGGGTACATCTTGCTGACAGCCACCAGGCACACGTCATCCGGTGATCGCCCGACGCCCAGAGCGGTCTCCGCAATCCGACCACGGACCTCTTGAAGCCTTGCGGCTGTCTCTGTCGCTCGCACCATCATGGCACTACCACCGAACCCGAGAATCGTACCCGCCGGTCGGCCGGGGCGACGGAGGTAGGGTGTCGCGACGGCGGAAAACCGGCAGCAGGGCCATCCCGGCCGCGAAACCGCCGATGTGTGCCCACCACGCCACGCCCCCGGTCTGCACAACGACATTCAGGGACGCCAGGCCATTGAGCAGCTGGATCACAAACCAGCTCCCCAGCACGACGATCGCCGGCAACCAGATGATACGTATGAAGAAGAAGAGCGGCACCAGGGTGCTCACGCGGGCGCGTGGGTAGAGCAAGAGATAGGCACTCAGCACGCCGGCTATGGCACCGCTGGCGCCAATCATCGGGATCGTCGAACGCGGTGCAGCGACGATCTGAAGCAATCCCGCCACCAGCCCACAAAGCGTGTAGAAGATGAAAAAGCGGCCACGCCCCATGCGATCCTCGACATTGTCCCCGAAGATCCACAGGTACCATACGTTCCCAATCAGATGCGCCCATCCCCCGTGGAGATACATCGAGGAGAAGAGGGTCAGCGGAACCAGCGGACTCTGCCACTGGCCGGTGATGCGGGCCGGCACGATGCCGAAGAGCTCCGCAATCGCACTCGCGGCAGGTCCGGCAAGCACCTGGAGGAGGAAGACCACCACATTGACAGCAACAATGCTGGCCGTCACCAGAGGAAACTGCCGAGAAGGTACATCATCACGTAGTGGAAACATTGGTCTTTCCTACACGCTCGCTGGGTAACTGCGGACTGACATCAGTGTATCACAGTTGAGTGGGAAATGTATGTGCAGAAGGGCGCCGCGGGGGGGGGGGGGGCCCCAGAGTGCCGCCAGAAAAAAAGGTCCACATGCGGGG
>CBFCZM010000035.1:0-12926 GCA_965602565.1 uncultured Anaerolineae bacterium | reverse complement strand
GTGGGACCGTGGGTGTGACGGAGCGCGCCGCGCTCTTCAAGAGGATGCGCGACCTTACGCGCCAGATTGCCACCGTCTATCTTGAGCAGCGTGAACGGGCCGGGATGCCGTGGGTGGGGCGTAGAGGGCTTACGACGGCTCAGGCTGAACAAGGGATGCTGCTGCATCTGCCGATGGGCGCGCCGGCGGCGCTGGATCAGGCTGCGGCGCTGGACAACGCCGCAGCTTCCCGGCCTTTAGTAGGCTGTGTCCCCTTCCTGTTTGAGATCGGCACGGAAGAGCTGCCGGCATCGCACCTGACCGATGCCCTGGCGCAGCTGAGTCAGTGGGTACCTCAGGAATTGGATGATCTTCGTCTGGAGCACGGCGAGGTCAAAGTCTGGGGGACGCCGCGACGTCTGACCATCTTCGTTGAACAGCTGGCGGTTCGCCAACCGGATGAGGAGCGTCTCGTCAAAGGGCCGCCAGCGCGCGCTGCTCTTGACATGGATGTCGCCGATCTGGAAGTCCAGGAGATCGACGGTGGGCAATACATGGTCGCGCAGCAGAGCACTGAGGGACGCAGAGCAGTGGAGGTCCTGGCGGAAGCGCTGCCTCGGTGGGTTGCGAAGCTGCGCTTTCCGCGGTCGATGCGATGGAATGAGACCGGTGTCGCATTCAGTCGCCCGATACGTTGGCTGGCCGCGCTGCTGGATGAGCAGGTTGTGAAGTTCAGCTATGCTGCGCTGGAGAGCAACCGTGTCACGATTGGTCCGCGCCCGGCAGGATCGCCCCGCGTTGCGCTGGCTTCGGCCGGCGATTACGAGCCCACCCTCGCTTCCTACGGCGTGATCGTGGATCCGCTCGCGCGCCAGGCCGACGTGCTGCGCCGCGCGAAAGCGGCGGCTGCCGAGGTCGATGGGCAGATTCCCGACGATCCCGGGCTACTGGAGGAAGTGGCTAACCTGATTGAGGTGCCGACTGCCATCCTGGGTGGCTTTGAAGATCAGTATCTCGATCTGCCCCAGGAGGTCCTGATCGCGGTGATGAAGAAGCACCAGCGGTACTTCCCGGTGATGGATGCTGACGGCAAGATTATGGCCAACTTCGTCACCATCCGCAATGGTGGGCGGGAGCATATGGACCTGGTTCGGCAGGGCTATGAGGACGTTATTCGCGCGCGCTACGCGGATGCCGAGTTCTTCTATGCCCGGGATCGGAGACAGCCTTTGGCGGCCTATCGCGGTGATCTGGCGAAGCTGACGTTCCAGGCCGAGATCGGTTCGATGTTGGACAAGTCCGAGCGGCTTGAGGCCCTGGTTCCGTGGTTGGGAGAGCAGCTTGGGCTGTCCACTGATGAGCTGACGGCGCTCAAACGCGCCGCACATCTGGCGAAGGCAGACCTGGCAACAAGTATGGTCGTTGAGATGACCAGCCTCCAGGGCATTATGGGCCGCGAATACGCCCTGCTTTCGGGGGAGGATCCGGCTGTTGCGGAGGCAATTGCCGAGCACTATCTGCCGCACTCGACCGGCGACAGTGTGCCAGCCAGTGCTGTGGGCACGGTGTTGGCCCTGGCCGATCGCGCCGATAGCCTGGCGGGATTGTACGCGGTGGGGATGGTGCCGACCGGCTCTGCAGATCCTTACGGACTCCGGCGTACGGCTGCCGGCATCGTGCAGATCCTGCTGGAGAAGCAGATAGAGCTGTCGCTGCGTGATGTTATGGCCAAGGTGCTGGGTCAGCTGCCGGTGCCCCCGCCGGACGATACGCTCGATACGGTGCTGAGCTTCGTCGCCGGACGTCTTGAGGTGGCACTGCGGGACATGGGGCTGGCCTACGATGTTGTGGCGGCAGCGCTTGCCGAGCGAGGTGACAATCCGACGTTGGCGCTGCAGGCTGCCGAGCAGCTCACGGCTTGGATCACGCGGGATGACTGGGGATACCTTCTTGACAACTACGCGCGGTGTGTGCGCATCACACGGAGTCAGCCACGTCTTGAGCTGGTTCCCGACAAGCTGGTCGAGGATGCGGAGAAGGCCCTGTACCAGGCCCTTGTGACGGCTGAATCCAGAGATCCGGGCCAGGGTGGTGTGGACCAGTTGATGGCGGCTTTTGTTCCCATGGTCCCTGCCATCCAGAGCTTCTTCGACCAGGTGCTGGTGATGGCGCAGGACGAGGCGCTTCGTGAAGCGCGCCTGGCACTGCTGCAGCGTGTGGCTGCCCTGGCGACCGGTATTGTCGACCTTGGCCAACTAGAGGGCTTCTAGGCCAGGATCTCTCAAAGGGGGCAGATCTGCTGAACTCGCGACAGGTTTGCCTTCTATGGCACAAGTGGCTGTCGTGCATATGTTCACAGGAGGAGACTCAATGGGTGATTTGGTGAACTTCCCGGATCTCAAACAGCTGGAGCTCAGCGATCGCGAGGTACTTCATCCTCGTATCTGGGCTTTCCAGCCACAGACGTCGGAACTGACGTTTGGGAACCTCTATATCTGGCGATCCTATTACAAGTTCGAGTGGTCGGTGTTGGATGAGAGCCTGGTGCTCTTGGCCCACGAGCGAGAGGGGGGGACGTTTGCGCTGCCGCCCATTGGGCCAGGCGATAGGGCTGATGTGACATACCGGTTGTTGGCGTGGATGCGCGATGAGCGTGGCATTGATGTGCCCAAGATCTCCCGCGCGAGCCAGCGGCTGGTGGACGAGATTGGGGACGATGTGCGGTTTGCCGTAACCGAAACGCGTGATCACTCTGACTATGTGTACTTGACGGAGGATCTCTCACGGCTTGCCGGGCGCAAGTACAGCGCAAAGCGCAATCATATCAACCAGTTCACGCGATACTACGACTTTGAGTATGCTCCTATCACGCCCGCCCTCGTCGATGATTGCCTGGCCCTGGCTGAAGTCTGGTGTGAGCAACGGTTGTGTGAAGAGGATCTGAGCCTCCAGCATGAGCTATGCGGCATTCAGGATATGCTGGGCAACTTCGAGACGTTGCAGGCCGACGGTGGTGCGATGCTGGTCCAGGGCAAAGTGCAGGCGTTTGCGCTCGGGGAGCTGCTGAATGAATCGACCGTCGTGATTCACATTGAGAAGGCCAATCCGGAATTCAAGGGCATCTATACCAAGATGACGCAGGCCTATGCTGAGCGCTGGGAAGATGCCACGACCTATGCCAACCTGGAACAGGATCTGGGTGAGCCGGGGCTGCGGCGGGCCAAGAAGTCGTACTACCCCGATCACCTGTCCCGCAAGTACGAGATCGCTCTGGTCTGACTCCGGGACTTTTCGGTGGGCGCATCAGGCACCGCGTAACGCTGACGGCGCCACACAAAGAGACCGAGAATTCATCTACGGAATCCCGGTCTCTCGTTTTGTCCAGTCGAGATCCTGCGTCACGATCTCGGCGGGCGCGGGAGGCTCTCCGTTGTGCCGGTCAATCGCGGCCCCGACGAAATCTCTGAACAATGGGTGGGGCCGTTGGGGGCGGGACTTGAACTCCGGGTGGAACTGGCTGCCCAGCATCCAGGGGTGATCGCGGATTTCGGCGATCTCGACGAGCCTTTCATCAGGAGACAGCCCACTGATAACCATGCCTGCCTCGGTTAGGATCTCGCGATAGGCGTTGTTGAACTCAAACCGGTGCCGGTGCCGTTCGGACACGCTATCGACACCGTACGCCTGCCTGGCTTTCGTGCCGGATACCAGGTTGCACGGATAGCAGCCCAGTCGCATGGTGCCCCCTAGATCAACGATGGTCTCCTGATCCGGCATCAGCGAGATGACAGGGTGCTCGGTATCCGGTCTGAACTCGGTGCTGTTTGCGGTGTCGTTGTTCAGCGCGTGCCGGGCCAGTTCAATGCACATCACCTGCATGCCGAGGCACAGCCCCAGGTAAGGGATCTTCTTCTCGCGGGCGATACGAGCGGCCACGATCTTGCCCTCAATGCCACGGTGCCCGAAGCCGCCCGGCACGACGATGCCGTCGGCTGCCAGGAGCCTATCGACACTCTTCCCACGCTCGAGATCCTCGCTGTGGACCCAGTCGATCTCAACTCCGTGATCGTGCCAGAGGCCTGCGTGGATGAGAGACTCCCGGACGCTGATGTAGGCGTCGTGGAGCTCGACGTACTTGCCCACGAGGGCGATGCGCACCTTGGGACGGTCTTGATCGAGCTTGTCGATGACACTTTGCCACTCCTCAAGGTCAGGCTGTGTGGCTCGCTTCTTGAGATGGAGCTTCTTGACGACCAGATCACCGACCCGGGCTTCTTCGAGCATGAGCGGCACTTTGTAGATACTGCTTACCGTCAGGAATGGCACGACAGCCTTGCGCTCCACATCGCAGAAGAGGGCTACCTTGTCGCGGATGTCGTCATTGATGGAGAAGTCGGATCGCAGGGCGATGATGTCCGGTTGGATGCCGATCCCGCGCAGTTCGCGCACACTGTGCTGCGTTGGTTTGGTCTTCAGCTCCCCACTGGTGGCCAGGTACGGAAGCAAAGTGACGTGAATGTAGAGTACCTTGTTGGGGCCGACGTCATTGCGCATCTGACGAATGGCCTCCAGGAATGGCTGGCTCTCGATGTCGCCAACGGTGCCGCCGATCTCGGTAATGGCGACTGTCGCATCCAGCTCCCGTGCTGCGCCGGTAATGCGGCGCTTGATCTCGTTCGTGACGTGTGGGACCACCTGGATCGTCCCCCCCAGGTAGTCTCCACGCCGCTCGCGAGCGATCACTTCACTGTAGACCTGACCGGCCGTCACGTTGCTCATTTGGTTCAGGTTTTCGTCAATGAAGCGCTCGTAGTGCCCCAGATCCAGGTCGGTCTCCGCTCCGTCGTCCGTTACAAAGACCTCACCATGTTGGTAGGGCGCCATTGTGCCAGGATCGACGTTGAGATAGGGGTCAAGCTTCTGGATTGAGACACGAAGTCCACGTGCTTTGAGCACGCGCCCGAGCGAGGCAGCCATAATGCCTTTCCCGAGAGAACTGACCACGCCGCCAGTGATGAATATGAAACGAGTTGCCATGGATCACCTCCTCACGGGGATATGATTCTACCCTATGTCGGCCATATGCCAAGTCAACGGAGGTTGTCTTGTGCCGGATGCCGCCGCTTGCACTTGGCGAATGTAAGTGTACAATATAAGGGAGAGCCGTCGCCCGTAGTGCGGCTCACAGAATTCAGGGAGTGCGAAAGGACGCGTCGAGATGAGAATCTATGTCGGGAATTTGTCGTATCAGGCAACAGAGGAGACCCTAGCAGAGCTCTTTAAGCCGTATGGTGATGTTGGTGAGGTAAGGGTTATCACGGATCGGGAGACCGGACGCTCGCGTGGTTTCGCCTTTGTTGAGATGCCCAATGAGGCGGAAGCACGAGCCGCGATTGAGGCTTTGGACCAGAAAGAATCCGATGGGCGGACACTTCGTATCAATGAAGCACAGCCGCGTCGACAGGACCGACGTGATTCGCGCCCCCGCGGCGGTGGTGGCGGACACCAGGGTTGGTAATCTCTGGCAATCTGCCAGATCGTTTTCTGGTTTGACGAAGCAACTACCCCCCGGAGCCTCGATGGCCCGGGGGGCAATCTTTTTGACCGAGACGCTGCAACGCGCTACACTACTTGGGAATGCGCGCATGCGGGCCGGGCAGTGCCTACACGGAACTTTCAGAGGAGGAGGTAATCTATGGAGATACTGGGAATCGATGTCGGCGGCTCTGGTGTCAAGGGGGCTCCCGTTGATACGGTGAATGGGAAGATGCTCTCAGAACGATTCCGGATTCCCACACCAAGAGGCGCCAGACCGCGGGATGTGGCTGAGGTCGTCGCCGAAGTGGCACGCCATTTCAGGTGGAGAGGCCCCATCGGTGCGGGTTTCCCCGCCGTCATCAAGCGCGGCGTGGCGCGGACGGCTGCAAATGTGGACAAGAAGTGGATCGGCACAGATGCTGTCGCACTCTTCTCTGAGGGGACAGGCTGCCCGGTGAGGGTGCTCAACGACGCAGATGCCGCCGGGATCGCCGAGATGCGCTTCGGCGCAGGGCGAGATCGTGATGGTATTGTGTTCATCATCACGATTGGCACCGGACTGGGCACCGCTGTTTTCACCGATGGCGTGCTCGTGCCAAACACAGAGCTCGGCCACATCGAGATGGATGGTGAGGAAGCGGAGTTCCAGGCTTCCGATGCGGCCCGCAAGCGAGATGGCTTGAAGTGGAAGCAGTGGGCCGTCAGGTTCGATCGCTACTTGAATCGATTGGATGCATTGTTCTGGCCGGATCTTTTCATCCTGGGGGGCGGGGCAAGCGGGAAGATGGACAAGTTCCGTGATGTGCTTTCTGTCAACGCGGAAATCGTTCCAGCTCAACTGCTCAATGAGGCGGGCATTATCGGTGCGGCTGTAGCCGCCGAGGTACTTGTGAAAGGGTCCTAATCCGGAAAGTGTGCTGGCTCGCGATTCGACAACGGGGCCACCGTGCGGTGACCCCGTTGTGCATGGCCAAGTCTGTTGCTGCGCGCCCTACTCATAGGTGCCGAGCTTCTTAGCCAGGTTTACGATGTAGCGGAAGTTCTCCAGGCTCACCGCCGACGGGACGGAGTGGTCTGAGGAGAAGATGTAGCCACCGTTTTCCTTGACGACGGGGATGACCCGGTTCATTTCCTCCGCAATGGCATCCTTATCATCCCACAGCACGGCGTTGATGCCACCGTGCAGCAGCAGATCGCTGCCGTAGGTGTTCTTGATGGCCAGGGGATCCATCCCTGCCTTGACCTCCAGGGGGTTGAGCCCATCGATACCAATCTCGACTAGCTCCGGGATAAAGGGCCGGATGTCCCCACAGGAGTGGAGCCGGACTTTGACCCCTTTGGCGTGAGCCCAGTCGACGGCACGTTTGTGAACCGGTTTCAGGAGCTTGCGGTAGGTGCGCACCGAGAAGAACTGGTTCTGCTTGTAGCCCATATCGTCCGGCCAGTTGACCGCGTCGAAGGTGTACCCCGCGTCCCAGACCCTGTCCAGAAGGGCGATGTCCACGTCGAGGAAGTGGTTGAACATATCCACGCACCATTCCGGCTGATCCAGCAGGGCCATCAGCAGGCGTTCTGTACCGACGGTCCAGGAATGGGTGACGTCAAAACCGAACCATAGTCCCGCCTCGATCCAGTATCCTTCTTTGCGCCACGTGGGGTAGTTGGCCTTCAGGTAATCCCAGGGGATGCGATCCTCACTGGGCGCCATCCTGGCCTTGGCCTCCAACCAGGCCTCCGGGGTCTTGATGGTGAAATCGAGGAACTCGGGTGTCGATGCGATATGCTTCCAGTTCTTAAGCGTTGCTCCCCACGCCGTGGTGTTGGTGACGTACTCGTCAGTCTCTTCCACGATGCGTGTTGGGTAGCGCGGGCTGTTGTCCACGCCGATGTGCGCGATCTTGTCGAGCGCGAAGAAATCGACATAGCTCGCGCCGGCCGGCATCCCCTCTCGCTGCCAGCGCTCGATCGTGGCGTCCCAAGGAGAGTCCGTGACCGGCACACGGTCGGCTTCCTGATGTGCGTACATGCGGCGCATGCGTTCGTGGGTGGTAAGTTCCTTCATGGCAAGTACTCCTTGGGATTGATCCCAGCATCAGAGACCACGATTCACAATTCACGATTCAATTGCTCTGGATGAGAATGAATGGTGAATCGTGAATCGTGTCTGCACCGTGGTGAAGCGAATCAGACGGACGGCCTGCTCTACGAATACTGCGGCAACCACTCCCCATGTGCCTCAACCAGATCGTCCACCAGGGCGTAGATCTGGTCAAGGTCGAGTTCGGCGGCAGTGTGAGGATCGAGCATCGCGGCATGGTAGATGTGCTCACGCTTTCGGGTAAGGGCTGCCTCAACGGTCAGCTCCTGAACGTTGATGTTGGTGCGCATCACCGCGGCGAGCTGCGGGGGCAGTGCCCCAATCCGCATGGGCCGCATGCCGCTCCTGTCCACCAGAACGGGGACCTCCACCGCGCAACCCTGAGGCAAGTTGTCGATGATCCTGTGGTTGGGAACGCTGCCATAGACCGTGCGAGGTCTTCCGGTCTCCAGACTGTGGATGATGAGTGAGCCGTACTCCTTGCTGCGGCGGACCTCGATGCCAGCGCCTTGCTCCAGATCCTTGCGCAGATTCTCCCACCCGGCGATCTGGTTCTCGCAGCGCCGTGGGTATTCATCCAGCGGGATGTGGTACTTCTCGATCAGGTCGGGGCGATCACGCTTGATGAACCACGGGGTATACTCGGCGAAGTGCTCACTCGACTCCGTGACGAAATAGCCCAGCCGTGTGAGCATCTCGTAGCGCACGCGGTTCCAGTCGGGAATGCGATTATCGGCCACGACCTGGCGGATGCGGGGATAGAGATCCTCGACACCGTCGTCGGTCTGGCGCTCAAAACGCAGATAGAAGGCCATGTGGTTGATCCCGGCGCAGAGGTAGGTGATCTCCTCGATAGGTACGCCGATGTCGCGGGCCAGCTGTTCCGCGGTACCTTGCACGCTGTGACACAGTCCGATGGTGTTGACGGGCGAGTCACGGAAGACGGCCCAGCAGTTCATCGCCATGGGGTTGACGTAGTTGAGGAAGGCGATATCGGAACTGCCCACTTCCTCCATATCCTTGCACATGTCGAGCATGACGGGAATCGTGCGGAGCGCCCGCATAATGCCGCCGATGCCCAGGGTGTCGGCGATGGTCTGGCGCAGGCCGTATTTCTTGGGGACCTCGAAGTCGATGACGGTCGAGGGTTTGTACCCGCCGATCTGGAACATACCGATGGCGTAGTCGGCGCCCTCAAGGGACGCCCGACGATCCGTGGTCACTTCGATGGTGGGGCGAGCCCCCAACGTGGCAGCGACCTGGCGGGCCACAGCCTCGGACGTATTCAGGCGGGCCTCGTCGATATCGTGAAGACTGATGGTGCAGTCCGCAAGCTCGGGGAAGCTGAGGATATCACCCATCATGTTCTTGGCGAAGATGGTGCTTCCGGCACCAAGGAATGAGATCTTCGGCATCTTGGCTCTCCTCAGGCGCGTGCTTCGCGGATCCACTGCAGGACCTGGCGCGCAAGCTCGGTCATCTTGTCGTATTCGCCAGCGGCAAGCCAGTCTTTGCGGACCATCTTGCTGCCCATGCCAACGCAGACGGCGCCGGCCGTGATCCAGCCCTTGATATTGTCCTCCTCAGCGGAGACGCCGCCTGTGGGCATAAGCCTGGACCAGGGCATTGGTGCCGTGACGGCCTTGATGAAGCCAGGGCCACCAACCTGGGTGCCGGGGAAGACTTTGCAGATCTCACAGCCCAGTTCCTCAGCCGCCGAGATCTCGCTGACCGTGCCGCAGCCGGGCATATAGGCGATCTTGCGGCGGTTGCAGATCTTGGCGACTTCTGCGTTGAGCATGGGGCCGACGACGAACTCTGCGCCGTAGGAGATGGCGAGGGCTGCGGTCGGGCCGTCGACGATGGAGCCGACACCCATGATGAGATCCGGTTCCGTCTCCGCGAAGTAGGGTACGAGTTCCTTGAAGACTTCCATCGCCTGATCGCCGCGATTGGTGAACTCTAGCACGCGGGCGCCGCCCTTGGCCAGGGCGTGGATAACGTTCCTGCAGACCTGTACATCGTTGTTGTAGAACAGGGGGACCAGACCCACGTCAATCATCGTGGTCAGTACGGTAAGTCGATCGTGTCGTGCCATCGTGAACCTCCTAGGGATTCGGGGTCTCAGGTTAGGCGCGGGGCATTCCCGGTCCGGGCAATGCCCCGCAGATTGCTGGACAAACTTAGCGGCTGACGCGACCGGATGCGTCGCCGCCCATAAGCTTCTCAACCTCGGCCACGCTGACCAGGTTGAAGTCGCCCTTGATGGTGTGCTTCAGCGCGGATGCCGCAACCGCGAAGTTGATGGCATTCTGCCTGTCCTCGTAGGTCAGCAGACCGTGGATCAATCCACCCATGAAGCTGTCGCCGCCGCCGACGCGGTCGACGATGTGTGTGATGTCGTAGGTCGGGGTCGTGAAGACCTCGCCATTGTCCCACAGGACGGCGCTCCAGGTGTTGTGGCTCGCCGAGATTGAGCCACGCAGGGTGATGGCAATGGTCTTGAGGTTGGGGAAGCGCTCCTTGAGCTTGTTGCAGACATAGACATAGGCATCGGCTTCGACGTTGCCCTTAGTAACGTCGACCTCAGGGGCGTGAATGCCGAAGACCTTGGCGGCATCCTCTTCGTTGCCGATAGCGACATCGGTGTAGCTGACCAGTTCCTCCATCACCTCGCCGGGCTGCTTGCCCCACTTCCATAGCTTGCTGCGGTAGTTGAGATCGCAGGAGATGGTAACGCCGGCTTTCTTGGCGGCTTTCACACCCTCCAGACAGACGGCGGCAGCGCTCTCTGAGATAGCCGGTGTGATTCCGGTCCAGTGGAACCAGCCGGCACCGTTGAAGGCCGCGTCCCAGTCCACCATGCCGGTCTCAATCGTCGCAAGTGCTGACCCGGCGCGGTCATAGATGACCTTGCTGCCGCGCTGGACGGCACCGGTCTCCAGGAAGTAGATGCCCAGACGGTCGCCGCCGCGCACGATATGGCTTGTGCCGACGCCATATTGGCGGATGAAGTTCAGGCAGGCATCGCCGATGTCGTTCTTGGGCAGCCTGGTGATGTATTCGACAGGCAGGCCGTAGTTGGAGGCGGAGACGGCTACGTTGGCCTCACCGCCGCCGTAGATGACGTCGAAGCTACGCGCTTGTGTGAAGCGCTGGAATCCGGGGGGTGCCAGGCGCAACATGATCTCACCGAAGGCCACGATTTTCTTCATAGTCCACTCCTCTGGTTGTTGACATCAGCTTGCATATCTTATATCCTGCCATGGGGCTGTCAAGAAACGGAGGTGTGGTTGTGCACAAGATTCAGGACCTGATAGACCCGATACGCGACATCCACGCGCAGGTACGCGATGCTGTTGTCGCGGCGACTGAGGCAGCGGCCACCCGGGCCGACGCCGTCGCGGAGTTCTCCCGTGTGGCCCACGATGGAGCGGGGGACACGATCTATGCTATCGACCGTGTCAGCGAAGAGGCACTGGTCCATGCCTTTGAGGAGACTGTGGCCCGGATCGCCCCGGTGGTGCTGATTGCTGAAGGCTTACCCGATGGCGGAAAGGTCGTGCTGCCACAAGGGACGCCGGAGGCCGATGCGGAGTGTCGGATCATTGTGGATCCCATTGATGGCACGCGCGGTTTGATGTATCAGAAGCGCAGCGCGTGGATACTGACCGGGGTGGCGCCGAATCGGGGGGACGTCACGTCGCTCTCCGATATCGTCTTTGCCGTGCAGACGGAGGTCCCGTTGGTCAAACAGCATCTCGCGGACCAGATATGGGCTGTCCGCGGGGAGGCGGTCCAAGCCGAACGGCTGAACCGCATCACCGGCCAGCGCACGCCCCTGGCGCTTGCAGCCTCCTCGGCATCCTCGATCGCGCACGGATTCGTGACTGTGGCCCGGTTCTTCCCCGGAGCGCGCGAGGTCCTGGCAGCTGTCGACGACGAGATGGTGGCCGAGGTCCTGGGGCCGGTCCAGGCGGGAAAAGCACAGTGTTTCGAGGACCAGTATATCTCGACCGGCGGACAGCTCTATGAGCTGATGGTGGGACACGATCGCTTCGTGGCAGATTTGAGACCGTTAACCGAGAAGCTGCTTACCGAGCAAGGAATGGCGCTTGGACTGTGCTGCCACCCGTATGACATTTGCACGCTGGTGATCGCGGAGGCGCTCGGGATTGTGGTGACGGCACCCGATGGAAGTGCTCTGGACGCGCCGTTGTCGGTCGATCCGGATGTGGCGTGGGATGCGGTGATCGTCGGCCGGGAGGCCGGAGGCGATGTCGCATGCATCCGCATCGGGCCCCTGGGGGCAGACCCGGAGACCCGGCAATCGGCAGCCGATGAAGCCCTGGCGATGCTGATGGACCTGTGGAATCGCGGCATGCGGGAACCCCTGCCGATCTACCCGGAAACGACCGGGGCCTTTGCTATGCCGGGCGGCAAGACACCATGGAAGAGAGCCAACGATGAGTGGCACACATCGTGGACGGTCCCCAAGGAAGATCAGAATCTGTATCACCGGCTGGTGCTGGGTGGGGTGGCACCGATCACCGCCCTCTGGGCCGATTCACCTCGTCCGGATGAGCGAGGCCACGGCTGGCCTGAAGCCCGCAGCCGTTTCGATGCGTACGCACTCCGCCTGTGGGCACCGGTGATCGCCGTCATGGAGGACCTCCCCCAATGACGACACGCGTGTTCGATCCGATTGGTCCGCTGCCGACGGGCAGGGTCGTGCTCGACGCCAGTGCCGGGACCGGCAAGACCTGGGTAATTGCGGCCCTGGTCACCCGATATGTGGCGGAACAGGGTGTACCCATCGACCGGATCCTGGTGAGCACGTTCACCCGTTCGGCTACCAGCGAACTGCGGCACCGGGTTCGCCGCCGTCTCGTCGAGGCAGGCCGAGCCATCGAGGCGGCACTCGAAGGAGCAGAAGTCCCCGACGATGAACTGCTGGCCCACCTGGTAGATGCCGACCGCTCCGAATTGCGGACCCGCCGGCGGAGGATCGCCATGGCTGTCTCTTCGTTCGATCAGGCGGTGATCTCCACCATCCACGGGTTTGCGGGAGGGTTGCTGCGATTGCTGGGCCTTCTCTCCACGGCCCCCTCAAATCTCGAGGCCACCGGCGACGTGGGTCTGATGACCGATCAGGTGCTCTCGGACTTGATGGTGTCGGAGTTCTCCGGCGATACGACCGAACTGGTATCCCTCGGAGAACTGAAGAGGATTGCGTCGTCGATCATCGGCAACCCCGACGCCGCCATCGTCCCCGATCTCGCCTCGGCCACCGGTCAGGTTCGCGTCCGGG
>CBFCZM010000034.1:0-13009 GCA_965602565.1 uncultured Anaerolineae bacterium | reverse complement strand
ACGGCGCGGGTGCCGGAAGAGGTCAGACCGGCCTTGAGCATGACGATAGGCTTGTCCCGGAAGACGGGGGTGGCTGCGTCAATGAAACGCCGCCCGTCCGGCAGTCCCTCAGCGTAGACGCTGATGACGTGGGTATCCGGGTCGCTCTGCATCATGCGGATGCCGTCTGCGATGTCGACGTCGAGTTGGTTGCCGAGGCTGGCGATACGGCTGTAGCCGACGCTGACCTCGAGCGCCCAGTCCGTGGTGCCGCCGCAGATGGCGCCGGAGTGTGAGACGAAGCCGATGCGTCCCGGCCGGGGCATGGCGGTGATGAAGGTCGTGTCCAGGGGTAGGTGCGTGTCCATCACGCCGACGCAGTTCGGGCCAATCAGGCGCATACCGTACCTATTGGCGATCTCCTTGAGCTGCAGCTCCTTAGCCGCTCCGTCGGCGCCGGCCTCGCGGAAGCCGCCGGTGATGACGATGACTGCTTTGATGCCGCGCTGCCCGCATTCCTCCAGTGTGGCCGGGACGTAGGGCGCCGGGATCATGATCACGGCCAACTCGATGGGATCGGGGACCTCGAGGATGCTGGGGTAGACTCTGAGTCCCAGGATCTCGTCGCCCTTGGGGTTGACGGGGTAGATCGGGCCCTGATAGCCACAGTTCTTGAGGTTGCGGACCACACCATGGCTCAGCTTCAGCGGGTTGGTGCTGGCCCCGATGATGGCGACGCCATTAGGGTTGAAGAATAGCTCCAGGTGATCCGACATAGCTACGGCCTCCGTGGGTCTTGGTGTGTTCGGGGTATGATACTTCAGGTGGGGTGGATGTCGAGAAGGGGGGAGGGGGGGCCTAGCGGCCCAGCGGCTTAGCGTCGTATCGGGAGAGGGAGGGCAACCACAAGGGGTGCCTCTACGGGTGGCTCGGCGTGGTGTCGGCGGTTGAGAGATTCGGACTGCCAGCCGTGGCGCGGCCCGCGCGAGGGGGCGGTGGGTGGGTGGATGGCTGCACGCGGGGACGAAGCAGGTACTTCGCCCTACGCAGAGTGAGGCCTATGGTTGCAGGGGCGTAGCAGGCGCTTCGCCCTACGCAGAGTGATCATCTGTGTCAGCGGCTCAGCGATTCAGTGCTTTGTGGCGTGCCAGACGCGGAAGCGGCTGTTCTCGTAGGCGGTGCCGGCGTTTCCGACGTGCTGTTTGAGCCAACGTCCGTAGTCGAGGTGGATGTTGGCAACCAGGTAGACGCTGCCGCCGGGCTTGAGTACTCTGGCGGCCTCGCGTACGAAGAGCTGTGAGACCTCGAAGCTGATATCGTGGCCCCTATGGAAGGGGGGATTGGTGACGACGGTGTCGATGGTTGCGTCGTCGATGGCGCCGGCTCCACAGCAGAGATGCACGGTGGCGGACCGGTGGCCGTTGGCCGCCAGCGTGAGCTGCGCGGACGCGACGGCCCGTGCCGAGACGTCGACGCCGACGATGTCGCAGCCTCGGCGAGCACCACGCGGGGCACCACGGCGGGCGGCCGTGAGCGCGGCTAGGCCGGTGCCACACCCCAGGTCCAGGACACGCGTCTCCGGGTCGATCTGCATGCCGGTGATGAGAGCGGCGGCTCCGTCATCCAGTCGGTCCGGGGCGAAGGCTCCGGCACAGGCCACGAGTTCGGTCTGCGCGCCGTCGACGACGATGGGGTGAGAGGAGAAGACCACCTGGGGCGGTGATATGGCCGCGGCGGGACGGTAGGCGATCGCGGCGTGATGGCCGCCCTTGCGCGACACGACCCCGGCACGACCGTAGATCCGTGCGGCGTCGTGAACGGCACTCTTGATGCCCTCGTTTCTGGCGCCGACGAAGATGAGTCGCCCGCCGGGGCGCAGGAGAGCGCCCGCCAGTTGGAGCAGCTGTTGCCGGCGCTGACGGCCGCGAGGCAGGTGCAGGAGAGCCAGGTCGCAGGTCTCAGTCTCCAGACCGGAGATCTGCCAGTCCGGGCGGCTGGCGACTCTCGCCAGGCGGTTGCGGCTCAGGGTGCCTGAGAGCGAGGCGGCCTCGGCGATGCTGTCGGCAAAGTGCTGAACCTTGGCGCCCGATCGCACAGCCCAGAGGGCCGTGGGGACGGATCCTGGGCCCAGTACGGCGACCCGATCGGGGGCGATCGTGCGCACCGCAGCGAAGAGCGCGGTGTGTGCGTGGCCCAAGCCGCTGACGCCCGGCATCCGGGCGATGGTCGCCGGTCCATCCGGCAGGACCTCCCGTCTGACAGTCAGCCAACTGGTACGTTCCTGTTGTATCTGCATCTGTCTTGTGCTACCTGTCCAACTGGGTGGGCCTGGTTTGGTGGGGCGTACAGTGGCTCAGTGGACCATGCGCCTGGTGCCCGCTGCGCGTTTTGTGCTATATTTATAGGACATATTGGGGACACCGCAACCACGGTGTTGCGCTATAGGGAGGCCGGAATGATCGATGTGCAGGAGTTTAGCCGCAAGGTCGTGGCTAATGTGGAACGTGTAATCGTGGGAAAATCTTCGGCTGTGCAGCTTGCCGTAGTTGGCTTGCTTAGCCGTGAACACCTGTTGATCGAGGATGTGCCCGGTGTGGGGAAGACCATGCTGGCGCGCAGTCTGTCCCGATCGTTGGGCTGTTCGTTCGGGCGCATCCAGTTCACGCCTGATCTGCTGCCCAGCGACGTCACCGGCGTGTCGATCTACAACCAGGGCACGCGCGAGTTTGAGTTTCAGCCGGGCCCTATCATGTCACAGGTGGTGCTGATTGACGAGATCAATCGGGCTACTCCCAAGACGCAGGCCGCGTTGCTTGAGGCGATGGAGGAGCGCCAGATCACGGTGGACGGCACAACGTACCCGCTGCCGGAACCGTTTATGGTGATGGCAACCCAGAACCCGATCGAGTATGAGGGTACCTACAACCTGCCCGAGGCGGAGTTGGACCGCTTCCTGATGCGCATCACGCTCGGTTATCCCGGCTTGCGCGACGAGATTGAGGTACTGGACAGGCAGCAGTACCGTCACCCGGTGGACGATCTGGAACCGGTGACCACACGTGAGGATCTTATCGCGGCGCAGGAACAGATCAAGTCTGTCTTTGTCTCGCCGGCGCTGAAGGAGTACATCGTCCGGTTGGTTCACAAGACGCGCGAGGGCGCTGACCTCTATCTGGGTGCCAGTCCACGCGGCAGCCTGATGCTCTATAGGACGTCACAGGCCAGAGCGGCAATGGTGGGCCGGGCGTATGTGTTGCCCGATGACGTGAAGTTCCTGGCGCCTGTTGTGCTCGCACACCGGCTGATTGTCAGCCCGAGCGCGCGCCTGCGCAATGTCCAGCCCGGCGAGATCCTTGAGGAGATCCTGGAGCAGCTCCCCGTGCCCGAGCCCGAGCAGGAGAGGGTCTAGAGGTGAGCTGTGGCGAGGCGTAGGCTTCGAAGGCTCAGCTCAAGGTCTGCCAGACGCCCCAAGATTGTCCTGCGTACCTGGCTTCTGCCGGTGCTGACGCTGGCGGTGATCATCACGCAGATGCTGGAGCCCTATCGGGGGTGGCGTATCCTGGTGGTAGGGCTGGGCGGCGTGTTCATTCTGAGTGGGTTCTGGGCGCTCTCGCTGGCGCGCGGCATCGATCTCACGCGGCAGATGCGTTTCGGGTGGGCACAGGTAGGGGACCGGCTCGTCGAGCGCTTCACCGTGCACAACAGAGGCTGGGCCCCGGCGGTGTGGGCTGAAGTGTTGGACCACTCAACGTTGCCGGACTACGGCGTGAGCCGCGGTACGGGCATCAGCGGGCGCGACGTGATTCGCTGGCACACGGAAGCCGTCTGTTCCCGACGCGGTCTCTTCACGCTGGGTCCCACCTCGGTGCGTAGCGGCGACCCCTTCGGTATCTTCTCGGTGATGTTGGATTTTCCCGTGTCCATGCCTTTGCTCGTACTGCCGCCCATCGTGCCGCTGCCCAGCATCCGGGTTGCGCCGGGCGGGCGATCCGGTGAGGCCCGCCCCAGGACCAATGTCCTTGATCGCACGGTGAGTGCGGCCTCGGTTCGCGAGTATGCACACGGCGACAGCCAGCGCTGGATTCACTGGCGCACGACAGCGCGTCGCGATGACCTCTACGTGCGGCTCTTTGACAGCACGCCGGCCGGCGACTGGTGGATTCTTCTGGATATGGACGAGCGCGTCCAGGCGGGTCACGGGGGCGACGCGACGGATGAGCATGGTGTGATCTTGGCGGCCTCCCTGGCCGATCGCGGCATCCGACTGCGCCGGAGCGTCGGTCTGGCGGCAGAGGGCGAGGAGCTGGTGTGGCTGACGCCGGAAGATGGCGAGGGGCAGCGCTGGGAGATCCTGAAGTCCCTCGCGCTGGTCAACCGCGGGTCTCGGCCGCTGGTCGAGATGCTATCGCGTGTTGGTGCTAGCCTGGGCCGGAACGCCAGCTTGGTGATCATCACCCCCTCGACAGATGCGTCGTGGGTCGAGGCGCTGGTGCCGCTGGTTCGACAGGGAGCTGTGCCCACGGTGATGCTCCTGGACCCTGGGTCGTTCGATGACACTGGGTCGTATGACGACGCCGGATTGTTTGGCAGCGCCGGTTCCGTGGCGGCGGTGGAGACCGCGCTGCAGAACCTGGGCATTATGTACTATGAGATCGGCAAGGACGTGTTGAATCGTCCTGAGGCGCGTCCCGGGCGCCAAGGCCAGTGGGAGTGGCGAGTGCTGGGGACCGGCAAGGCCATCGCCGTCCAGCGCGACGCTGAAGAGCGTCACGCTGCATGGAGGACCCTCGCATGAGCAGCTACGCACGTCACAGGGTCGGGCCAGGGAGATGGATCATCAACTTGTTGGGACCACGGCGTCTGATGGTATGGGGCCTGCTCCTGATCGCGGTCATCAGCATCACATCAGGACTGACGGAGGCCGTGCCCGATCTGGATGTCGCCTATGTTCTCGGGGTCGCCTTTGTCGCCTTGAGCGTTGGGTGGCTGCTGGCGCTGCTGCCGATGCGGCCCCGTCTGGCCGGCGCCCTCGGCTTTGCTTTCGGGGTTGAGTATCTGCTTGTGCGGGTCGGACGGCTGGGCAGCTCCCTGCTTTCCATCGCACGTACCATCCTGCGCTTCCTGTGGGAGCTGGCGATCTGGTACTGGACGGAGCAGCCGCCAGTGTGGGAGCCGATCCGGGTGGGCTACCTTGATCTCTGGGGCGATATGGTGACGCTGCTGGTCCGGACTGGGAACTGGTTGGGCGAGGTTCTCTCCGGTGGCAACACATTTGATCTCGTCGGTTCTGCCATCGCCTGGGGACTGATGATCTGGCTGTATAGTGCGTGGGCGAGCTGGGCCTTACGCCGCCATAGCCGGCCCTTGCTGGGGGTGCTGCCCGGCAGCCTGTTGCTGAGCTTTGTCCTTTCCTACACGGGGTCGAATCCGTACATCTTCCTCCCGGTTGTGGGATTCACGCTGATGCTGATGGCTACCAGCAGCCAACAGGCCAGGGAAGCCGAATGGGCGTCCAAGGGCATCGACTTCTCGCGGGGCCTGTGGACGGACGTGGCGGCGATGGCCACCGGGATCTCTATCGCGCTCGTAGTCGCTGCGTCCATCGCACCTTCGGTATCGGTCCAGAAGATCGCGGACTGGGTGCAGGAGATCACGAGCGATGCGGCCGTGGAGCGGACCGGGGCAGTGGCTGACAGTCTGGGCCTCCAACAGGTACCTGTGCCGCGGCCGTCTCGACCGCTGGAGTCGGCGCGCTCTACCTCGTTGCCCACGAGTCACCTGATCGGCTCAGGGCCCGAGCTGTCGCGCCAGGTGGTGATGGTGGTGGAGACCGGCGAGCTGCCGCCGCTGCTGCCGGAGCAGTCCATGGAAGCGCCGATTGCACCTCGCCACTACTGGCGCAGCATCACCTACGATCGCTACCTTGGACGCGGGTGGGCGACGAGTGGGACCGAAACCGTGGAATACGAGCCCGGCGAGCACGCCGCGCTGTTGGAGGCGGACCATCTGCGGACGCTCCGCCAGAACGTACGGCTGATTGACGACAGGATTACGGGGTTGATCCACGTTGACGGCACGCTGATCTCGGTGGACGAGGAGTTCGGTGTTTTGTGGCGTCCGCCGGGTGAGATGTTTGCTGCAATGACGCCGGCGCGCAGATACAGCGCCGACTCGGTGTATGCTACCGTGACCCTGGAGCAGTTGCAGGCAGCCTCGTCGGCCTATCCGGACTGGATTCGAGGCCGCTATCTGCGGCTTCCGGACACGGTTCCGGAGCGCGTCCGCGTGCTGGCGCGAGACCTGACCGCCACAGAGCTGACGTCGTACGACCGCGCTGTGGCCATCGAGCAGTATCTCCGGCAGTACGAGTACACGCTGGACGTGCCGAGGCCTGGGTCGACCGACGATATCGCCGATTACTTCCTCTTCGAGCTGCAGAGGGGGTATTGCGATTACTACGCGACCTCGATGGTGGTTCTGGCGCGGGCTGCAGGACTGCCCGCAAGACTGGTCGTTGGCTACGTTGGCGGAAGCTACGATCCGTACAATGCTCGCTATGTCGTCACCAGGGCCGACGCACACGCTTGGCCCGAGATCTACTTCCCCGAGTATGGCTGGATCGAATTCGAGCCCACCGGAGGGCGCGCGCCGATCATTCGCCACAACGAGGGAGAGGGATTCACTTGGCCGGAGGGCGGGAACATCGCGCCCTTGGTTCCAAAGGCGGACGCCAAGCTATGGCAGGGCTTCATCATCGGCCAGTGGGTTCTCTTGGGTTCAGCCGGCGTGGTCCTGGCGGTCGGGCTGGCCACCGGCGCGGACAGCGCTCGCCTGCTCCTGGACACCCAACAAGGGATGGTGTCGCGGCTGCGGCGGAGGCTCAAGCGCTATGCGAAGCGGCTGCGAGTGCCGATCCACAGCGGCGATACGCCGAACGAGTTGGCGATGGCCCTCCGCGAGCGTGTGACCGCTATCGCAACTGCGCGCGGCTTCACGGGCGTGGAGATTGTGGAGCCTGCCGCAGATGAGATCGGCGAGCTGATGGACCTCTATGCGGAGGTGTGGTACGGTCCCCCCGGCACGATGGGGCAGCCCGCGCGCCGTGCTGCTGTGTGGACCTGGTGGTGCCTGCGATGGCGTCTGTGGCTGGCGTGGCTTTGGCGCCGGTCGCGCAAGAGTAGCACCGGCCGGGGCGGCGAGGAAGCCGCCGCTACAGCGGCCACTGTAGCGGATGCGGCAGTGGATGCTGAGGGGGTCTGAACCACTGATTCTGCGTAGTCTGCGATCCTGCGTGATCCGCGATGACGCGTAGTCTTCGACTACGGGGATTGCGCGGATTGCACGGATGGGGAGCGGGAGAGTGCTAGTCAGGCGCATCTTGGTGGGAGAGGACGCTGAGGCAGTGAGATCCATCCATCTCGGAGGCGTTAGCTTTGATCGCTAGACCATCCATCGACCAACAGATCACCTTCCTCTACACGCTGGATCTGGCGACGACGGCGCACTTCTATGAGGAAGTTATGGGCTTTCCCCTGGTGCTTGATCAGGGGGCTTGCCGGATCTACCGCGTCGCCGGTGAGGCGTTTCTGGGGTTCTGTGAGCGCGCGTCGGCGCCCAAGGAGCCCAAGGGCATCCTTTTCACGCTGGTGACCGATGAGGTGGACGCCTGGTACGCGCGTCTCGTGGCAGCGGGGGTGCAGATCGATAGCCCACCTGCGGTCAACGAGACGTATGGGATCTATCATTTCTACGCGCGCGATCCGAACGGGTATGCGATCGAGGTACAGCGGTTCCTGGATGCCGGGTGGGCGGGGGGTGGAAGTCTGAAGTTCGAAGTCTGAAGCCTGAAGTCTGAGGTCTGGGGAGTGGCTGGTTTCAGGTTGCACGTTGCAGGTTCTCTGTGCTAGCACATAGGACAGGCTGTTGGCTTGTCTGCCGGCTTGGCGATATGCGCCGGGGTTGGCTTGGCCAAGCTGATCTACTGTGGAGGAGCGGTTGTCCGTGGTTGATGATTCGCCCAGCGGTGTCTGCGCAGGGCGGACACGACAGCTTGTCCCCGAAGGGGACTTGGCCCCACGATGGCCGTGGCTCGGGCAATGGTGGGAGGTGATGTATGACGTTGGCAGAGTACTTCTACCGCTTCGGGCTGGCTCTGGGCATTGGACTACTGATCGGCGTGCAACGTGAGGCCGTCGCGGATGCTTCGGAGGGTAAGCTCTCAGCGGGAGCCCGGACATTCGCGTTGATCAGTCTCGCGGGGTATGTGCTGGCGCTGGCCTGCGAACAGGCTGCCTCGGGGCTGCCGTTCTTGGGGGGGCTTCTGGTCCTGGGAGTCTTTCTGGCCCTGGGCTATAGGGATGATCTGGCGGCGGGCAAGCCCGGGATGACGACGGAGATGGCCATCGTGGTCGTCTATGGCATAGGCGGACTCGCTTTCTGGGGCCACATCCAGCTGGCGGCAGCGCTGGGCGTCGCGGTGACCGCGCTTCTGTCACTCAAGAATGAGTTCCGTAGTTTCACCCAGGCGGTGACACGTGAGGATATCTACGCAATCGTGAAGTTCGCTGCGATCAGCGTGATTGTGCTCCCGATCTTGCCGAATCGGGCATATGGACCGGCGGCACTTCAGGTTTTCAACCCTTACAAGATCTGGCTGATGGTGGTCTTTGTCAGCGGGATCAGCTTCCTGGGCTATGTGTTGATCAAAGTGATCGGTGCGCGGCGCGGGATCGGCCTGATGGGGCTTCTCGGCGGTCTGGCGTCCAGCACAGCGGTGACGCTGAGCCTATCGCATCGCAGCCGGGAAAACGATAGGCTCTCCCGGTCGTTCGCTTTGGCCATCCTGCTGGCGTGGGTCGTGATGTTCGGGCGGGTGCTGCTCCTGGTGCTGGCGCTGGATCCGGAGCTGGTCGCATCGCTTGTCCTGCCGATGGGGATCTCGGGGGTAATCGGTGCTGTCTACTGCGTCTATCTCTATTTTGTGAACGTGTCCAGCGAGACTGTGGCCGTGGAGTTCTCCAACCCCTTCGAGTTGGGCCCGGCGATCCGCTTTGGGGCGATCTACGGTGCAGTCCTGCTCGTTTCGCGCGCGGCCCAGGTGTACTTCGGCGATCTTGGGGTCTACATCTCGAGCTTTGTCTCGGGCCTGCTGGATGTGGATGTGATCGCGCTGTCGATGGTTGAGCTGCTGCAGCAGGATCAGGCGGTGGCCCTCGATGTGGCCACGCGCGCGACAGTGATCGCTGCGATGGCCAACACGCTATTCAAAGGGATCTTTGCGCTTTCGGTGGGCGGCCCGCGCCTGCGACGCTATCTCTGGCCCGGTCTGGCCCTGATGTTGGTCGCCGGAACCGGAGCTGCGTTTCTTATATAGAGTGGAGACACCGGTCGCCGACCTCGATTCGCGCCCGGACGCGCTGCAATTGGTGCCTCACAGCAAGCTGCGGCCCCGGTCGTGGGTCCGGCCTAAAGCCCTTCCGAGGGCCATAGGGCCTTCTGCTGCGAGAGAAGACAGGGCCCTAGGGCCGGCTGCCAAACGACGGCAGCACGAAGGCCTCAAGGGCCCAGGAACCTACACTAGATCACATGCCTCCGCAGGCATCCAGTGGGCATCCTCGCCCTCCCACTTCACGTTGCAGCCGAGGGGGTTGGTCAGGGGTGTACTGATCGGCTTGCCTGCCACGTGCTCCTCAAGGGCGTTCTCCAGGTCGTTGACTGTGATCCTGCCGGCGACACGGGGGCTGTCGACGCCGCGCCCGGTGTAGACGAGCTTGCGGTCACGGTCGAAGACGTAGAAGTGCGGTGTCCGCAGCGCGCCGTAGGCCCGGGCCACATCCTGTGGGGCGTCCCGCAGGTAGACCCACGGGAATCTGTTCACTGCCATTTCCTCAACCATATGCTCGAAGTCATCGGTGGGGTGGGTGACCTTGCTGTTCGAGTTGATGCCGACGAACTTGACGCCCTGGGCCGCGAAGCGCTCAGCTGTCTGGCGGGTGACTCCGTTGGAGCCCATCACATAGGGGCAGTGGTTGCAGGTGAAGAAGACGACGAGGGTATCCGCGTCATCAAAGTCGGGCAGCCGGTAGGTCTTGCCGTCGGTCGCGGGCAGCTCAAAGCTCGGGGCGGTCTCGCCGATTTCCAGTGTGAATGCCATAGGTCTCTCCTTGGGTTAGGGAATTCGGGTATTATACCGAGAGATTGGAGGCGGGGAAGGGCATAGGCGCTGAAGCCCCGGAGTGCCGCAAGAGCCGGCGGTCCTCCGAGGCCTCGTTTATGCAGAGAGGCCTAAGCGCGAGCGGAGCCCTGCAGGTAGGCCTGGCCGTAGAAATGGCCTGTCACAACCTGCTGGTATGCCAAGGTGAAGATGATGCCCACGCCGCAGGCCAGGCTGCCCACCAGGCTCGCCAGCGTGCCGGCGAGGAAGGCGCCGACCAGCGTGAGCAGATAGGCCACAGGTGCTGCACGCACCAGGCCAATGACTTCACCGAATTGCAGCCCGTCCCTGATGGCTCCGAACACCACGGCGCGCGTCACTGCCGCTGGCAACAGCAATCCCATCACCAGGCCGTAGACAAGGCTCAGCAGTCCTCCAACCACGTTGACGATTAGCAGGATGGTGTTCATCGGGCCTTCGCCCACGCCGGCGTTCCCCGCCACGACAGCGACCACCACCATCGGGATCGCGATCACGAAGATGGGCACTGTGTACACGAGGGCGATGACGATGGCCTTGAACCCATGCCCCAGGTGAGTGCCGAAGTCCACGTCGGGCAAAGGGGTACCGCCTCGCGTGACGATGCGCCGTGCCACCTCAAGCCCCCAGCCCAGTAGGTAGATCTGGCCGATAAGGGGAATCAGACCGATGACCGCGTTGATCGCCACTTTCTTGAGCCAATCGGGGTCGTCGAATACGAATGTGAATGCCTTGCCGAAGTCCATTGCTAACCTCCTGTGACACATCGGTGGGTACCTGAACAGAGTATAGGGGCGGCCTTGGAGTGGGCAAGCGTTGGCTCCGGGCGTGGATCATCCGCCCGCCGCAGTAAGAAGTTGTGGGCCAATGAGAAAGCGCCGCCGGAGTCCCGGCGGCGCCCTGCTCCGAGCGATTGTTCTAGCTCATCACCTGCCACTCTAGTGGAGCAGTCTGATCATGTTCTCCATCCCTGTTCCACCAAAGCCTTGATCGGTGGGTAATCCCTCGACGATTTGCCTGTTGCCTTGGGGTATCTAGCATTGAGCCTGGCGGTCCGCCAGATACCCAGGACAACACTCAGTATGATGGCTGTCCTGGCGATTACCCAGGAGATCCACCCCGTGCTTCCCTGGATCAGGTAGCCGACATAGCACCCAAGGGAGCCGACGATCAGGACACCGGCCCCGATCAGACCCTGCAATATCGTCTGCCTACGCTGGATTGACCTGCAGTTGGCGCAGCGTGGGATGGTGAACTCCGTCTTCTCAGTCGTACGGTGCTTGCGCTAGGTCGCCCTACTCATCTCAACCAGAACGCGATCCTCTGATGATGGATCCACTGGTCCATCGCACCACCAGCAGGTCAGTATCCCGACGTCTGTCGTGCCTGTTGGCTCTGTCACCGCAGCTATCTCCTCCTGTGATTGGGTCTGCGGGTACCCCTGGGCGTAGCTGAGCTTTCCACAGCGAAGGCCCTGCTGAAGCGAGACGCGCACGCCTGCCTTGCCCCGACTACTCCTTCGGTATGCGCCAGCAGTCCGCGGCCTTGTAGACGGAGAGGTCATAGTCTGGGTTGCCACGACGGTCAAGCTCCCTCGTCGCTGCGTGCCGCTGACGCTCGAAGGAGAGGGTCTCAGTCTTGCGGCCCGTGCCGCTGGGATGGTCAGAGTCATATGCGACCTCGAAAGTCCTGCTCGTAACCCTGACGTCTGCAAGCTGAGCGAGGTGGTGCAGCAGACTGGTTGACACAGGTGTCACGATCTGGCACAGATGCTCTACGGCCGACAGACTCGAGCTCGTGTCATGCCGGTAGATCCGGCCACCCGAACCGTCGCCACTGCTTGTCTCGCGGTACGAAGTAGCCGCAGTCATGAGGTCGGCGTAATCGCCGAACATGGCTTGGCCACGCTTGACGAGGCCGCGATCGGAACGCCGCGGGTTTCTGACCAGGCCATCAAGTGTCTCGGCGTACTTCTTGGCGTATGCCTCCAACTGGTCAGATGCTCGCACCAAGGCGGCATCAGTGGCGGCGGTCCCGGGCAGCGCCAGAAGCTTGGCGATCTGTCCCTTGACGTGCCAATCGTCCGGACCCATCTGCCATTCCATGCTTTCGAGCAGAAGTGGCCCAAGTGCCTGGAGGCCAAGCTCCGCAAGCCGGTTCACGTCTCCGCGGGCCAGCCAGTAGGTGGCCCGTTCGCCGTCCTCGGCTGGCTCCCATGCCGCCTTTCGCAATCCATCGAGCGCCGCTTCGCGAACTTGCCAGTCGCGGTCCCTCAGGACAGCGACAAGGAGTCTGACACTGCCGGCGTCCCCGACGCGCCCCAACGCAGATGCTGCTGCGGCCCGTACACCAACGCCGAGCTCCTTTGCACGTTGCTCCCTTGCTCGGCGTTCCTTGAGCACGCTCGTGAAGCTGGGCAAGCCACCCGGGTCCTTCTGCGAACCGTGTAGGTTTCCCGCGTCGGTCGCGCCGGCCCTGAGGACAGCCGCAAGCGCGGGGACGGCTGCCGCTCCGACCGCACTGCAGCGATCCCACTGTCCCACAGAAACCCAGTACATCGCGCCCGCCTGGCCCGAATCTGGTTCACCACCCAGGGTCTCCAGCATGGCGGCAAGAGCTTCACGCACCCACGCATAGGGGCTCTTCCGGATCAGCTCAACGAGGGGCTTGACGGCCCGACGGTTGCCAATCTTCACCAGCGCCTCAGCAGCTGCTTTGCGCACATCGGAGCGCCAGTCCTCAATGGCCGCGATGAGCGGCTCGACGGCGCGCACGTCGCCGATCTTCCCCAGCGCCTCGGCGGCGGCCTTGCGCACATCGGAGTCCCTGCTCTTGAGG
>CBFCZM010000033.1:0-13080 GCA_965602565.1 uncultured Anaerolineae bacterium | reverse complement strand
AGCGCGCCGGGTGGCTGCTGCCGCAGCTGGTCGCAGCCCGCTACCTCTCCGACAAACCCTACAAGAAGCCATTCATCCTGCTGCCGGCCGGGATCAGTCGTAGTATGATCCTGATCCTTGCGGCGCTGATCTACCTGACCGGCGCCCGGAGCCCGGAGCTGATGATCATCACGCTGATGGTGGCGATGGGTATCTTCTGGCTGGGCGATGGCCTGGCCAGCCTGGCTTGGTTCGACTTTCTAGGCAAATCCGTCCCTGCCCACCGGCGTGGGCGGCTCACAGGCATCGGCCAGATCCTGTCGGGTATGGCCGGCTTCGCCGCCGGTTTCGGCGTCGAGTGGCTGTTGAGCGACCAGGGCCCTGCTTACCCTACCAACTACGCCGTCCTCTTCTTGTTCGGCTTCACTATGCTGGCGATCTCCTTTATGGCGATTGTCGTGAGCCGCGAGAACAAGGGCATCGCGGGGGACAGGGTCCCCAGCTGGCGCGAGTACCTGCCGCAATTGGGCAAGCTCCTGAGGCGGGACCACGCCTTCCGCCGCTATCTCATCGCGCGCCAGGTCCTCAACCTGGCCGGTCTGGCCTCCCCCTTCTACATCGTCTACGCCCTGGACAAGCTCGATCTGCCCGCCCAGGTCGTAGGTCGCTACACTTCCGTCGGCGTGATCGGCACCATCACAGCAGCCTTGCTCTTCGGGTGGCTCAATGAACGCCACGGGACGAAGCGCACATCCGAGGTCAGCGTGATCGTGACCGCGGTGATCCCCGTGCTCGCCCTGGTGATTCCGCGGCTCGTCACGGACCCAACCTGGCTCGCCTGGGCCTACGGCCTGGTCTTCCTGGCCAGCAACGCATCTATGGCCTGCTTCCTTCCGGCTTGGGCGTCTTACGTACTGGAGTGGGCCCCCGAAGCAGAGCGTCCTATCTACATGGGACTCACCAACACGATCAACGGGCTCGCGGCGCTCTTCTCGGTTCTCGGCGGCGCCATCCTCCAATGGACAGGGGGAAACTATGAGATTCTGTTCATCCTCACCGCGGTCGGGACGCTTGCCGCCCTGCCCCTCACCGCTACGCTCCCGGAGCCGCGCGAGACCGAACAAGTGAGCGTGCTGGCATAGGCGCAGGTGACGACGCGGACCCCGGGGCCCGCCGGGTCGCCTTCACCGCGCAATCACCTTTCGCAGAGACGTGCCGGTGGCACGTCTTCCCGGCAGCAGCGCTAGAAGGGAGTGTGTTGATGACTCGCCACAACGAAGGCAACTACCGGACAGAAAGCACTCGCTTGTCTGGCTGGGACTACCGATCTGCGGCGCATTGCTTCATCACAATCTGCACCAGGGACCGCGAATGCTGCTTGGCGAGAATCCTAGATGGGGTGGCTTACGTGTCACCGTTGGGTATGATTGTCGCTGAAGAATGGTGGCGCACGCCGTATGTGCGCCCGTATGTGAAGCTTGATGCTCACCAGGTAATGCCGAATCATTTCCACGGGATCCTGGTGCTCACTGAATCGCACAGCGAACTGCAGCCACAGGACCCTTCCCCAAAACCCCGCCTGCAAGCTGCCTCGGTCGGTTCCGTTGTTGGCCAGTTCAAGTCCATCTGCACGAAGCGGATTCAAGCCCTCGGACGATCGGACTATGGATGGCAACCGCGATTCTACGACCACATCATCCGCAGTGAGACTGAGTTGGAGCAGATTCGTTCTTACATCAGTGGCAATCCGGGGAAGTGGCATGAGGATCGATACTATCGCGAGTAGGCATGACCGACGCACCCGCAAGGAAGACGACCCGCCGGGTCGTCTCTACGGACACGGTCACCTTTCGTAGAGACGTGCCGGTGGCACGTCTTTCTCGGCGGCAACGTCCGGCCGTCGCAGACCGCATCCGGCGGCAGAAGACGACCCGCCGGGTCGTCTCTACGCACGCGGTCACCTTTCGTAGAGACGTGCCGGTGGCACGTCTTTCTCGGCGGCAACTGTATGTTGGACAAAGGAGGCCCCACAATGGACATCACGGTGAAGTGCGCCGAGACAATCGGCGAACTGCGCCACTTCTGGCAGAGCACCGGCTTCACACCGGCGAACCTGCTGCTCAACGCCGATATGCGCCAGGCGATGGCCCACGTCGGCGCGATCCCCCACGGCGGCATCAGCTGGGTCCGCATCCACTACCTTCTCGAGCTGGTGAAGGCCGAGGGACTGGGGACCGAAACGCCGGTCTACGACTGGTCGCGGCTCGACACCGCAATGGATGTATTGGTGACCAACGGCCTCAAGCCGATCTTCGAGCTGATGGGCAACGTCGAGGGCCATTTCGACGATTACCTTGACACCCGGCAGGCCCTGGCCTGGCGACAGCTCGTCCGTGACCTGGCCCGCCACTTGGTCGACCGCTACGGTCAGGATGAGATCCGCAGCTGGCTCTTCGAGACCTGGAATGAGCCCGACGTGCGCTTCTGGCAGCAGAGCTTCGAAGCCTTCATCACCTACTACGACGCCTGCTGCGCCGGCTTGCGTGAGGCGGACCCCGCACTGCGCATCGGCGGACCAGGGACGTGCCGCAATCTCTCACCCACGCTGACGGCTTTCCTGGCGCACTGCGACAGTGGGACCAATGCCCTGACCGGCGAGCCAGCCACCAGGCCGGCCTTCCTCTCCGTCCACGTGAAGGGGGTACGCTCGCATCAGGAGGACCTGACCCCGAAGTCGATGCAGATCGTCCAGCGCGAGGCCGAGATCGTCCACTACATCCGCGACCACCACCCCAGCCTGGCCGGCATCCCGTTGTCCAACAACGAGTGCGATCCCCAGGTTGGCTGGGGCACGATTCACACTTGGCGTGGGCGGCCCTACTATGCGGCACTGGCGGCCAAGATCATCAACCAGCACATAGTCACGCTCATCGATGGCATGGGTGTCGACTATGGCGTCCTCAGCAACGACAACGGCTTCTTGGGCACCTGGGGGCACCGCACGCTGCTGGCCCGGTTCGGCGAGTTCGATCACATCGACCACGGCCAAGCCGACGACCTACGAGACAAGCCCCGCTACGAAGAGGATCCCCGCCGCCGTCGCTTCGAGTTGATCAAGCAGCCGATCTTCACCGTGATGACGCTCCTCTCCCTGCTGGGTGACACACGCTGCGCTGTGGAGGGTGTCCGTGACGTCGCCGAGCCCCTGGGCGTGATCGCTACGCGCCGTGGCGAGGCTCAGTTCGCGGTGCTGATCTACAACAGCAAGGACAAGATCACGGCCGGCGGCAGCACGCCGGTGACACTGACGTTCCGCGATCTGCCCTTCGCAAGGGCCTCGCTTACCTACTATCGCATCGATGAGCACCACGGCGACCCCTTCAGTGTGTGGGAGCATATGGGCGCGCCGTCGCGGCCCACTGCGGAGCAGGTTGCGGCCATGCGCGCGGTCCAGGAACCCAGCGCGATGGGCAGGCCCCACACTGTAGCGATCCAGGAGGGCAGCTTCACCATCCGTTTCGACCGGCCACTGCCCGGCGTCACCCTGGTGCTGCTAAGCCAGCGCCCGGACACGCTACCGCCGCAGGTCCGGGCCCTCCGCGCCGAAGCCTACGAGGGCATGATAGACGCCGAGGAGATCTTGCTGGTCTGGCAGGGCGTCGAACGGCGTACGATCCGCACCTACGAGGTGCAGTTCTCGCCGGACGAGGACGGTCCCTACACCCGCATCAACGCCCAGGACCAACTCGACACCGCCTTCCTGCACGTGCGTGGCGCCGGCCCCGGCTTCTACCGCGTCCGCGCCATCGACTACTGGGGTGGCCACGGCGAGTGGTCGGAGCCCCACTACGTGGGCTAGAATGAGAGAATGGAAGAATGAAGCAATAGGAGAAGCAGAGCCGGAGATGCCCGGTGGCAGCGTATCCGGCATCCAACATCCAATATCCACCATCAAGTATCCAGTACCTACCCGGAGGACACAGATGACGAATTTCAACGGTTTGGGCATGAACATGGGTGATCTCTCACGGCTGTCGAACGCACTGACGCGCTCCATCAGCCCCGAGAACTTCGCCGGCGAGAAAGGCAAGGCCGGTATGGCGACAGAAGGCACGGGGGCCCGCTGTGCACGCGACCTCGGCCAGGGCTGGAAGATCTCACCCTCGGTCAGGATAGAGGCCGGGACAACCTTCACCATCGCCGACATCGAGGGCCCCGGCGCGATCCAGCAGATCTGGATGACGCCGACGGGCAACTGGCGCTTCAGCATCCTGCGCATCTACTGGGACAACCAGGAACAGCCGTCGGTCGAGTGCCCGGTGGGCGATTTCTTCGCCATGGGTTGGGGCGAGTACGCCCCCCTCTCATCGCTGACCGTCTGCGTGAACCCCGGCAGCGCCTTCAACTGCTACTGGGAGATGCCCTTCCACAAGCGCTGCCGCATAACCCTGACCAACATCGCCGAAGACGACATGGTCCTCTACTACCAGGTAAACTACACGTTGACGGACGTGCCGCAGGATTGCGCCTACTTCCACGCCCAATTCCGGCGCGTGAACCCCCTCCCCTACAAAGACGTATTCACTATTCTGGATGGCGTCAAGGGACAGGGACACTACGTGGGCACGTACATGGCGTGGGGGGTCAACAACCGTGGTTGGTGGGGTGAAGGCGAGATCAAGTTCTACGTGGACGGCGATTCGGAATGGCCCACAATCTGCGGCACAGGCACTGAGGATTACTTCTGCGGGTCATATGACTTCGAGAATCAGGTAACCCACGAGTATGAAGAGTTCACTACGCCCTACGCCGGCCTGCACCAGGTCATCCGCCCCGACCGGCTCTACCACTCGCAGATGCGCTTCGGCATGTACCGCTGGCACATTGCGGACCCGGTTCGATTCCAGCAGGACCTGAGGGTGACAATGCAGGCGCTGGGATGGCACAGCGGCGGTCGTTACCTACCGCTGCAGGACGATATCGCCTCCGTCGCTTACTGGTACCAAGCGCTGCCGACAGCTCCCTTCCCGGCGCTGCCCGACAAGGACTACCTGGAGGTCATCTGATGGCAAAACGAGTTCTCGTCACAGGCGCTTTGGGCTGCATCGGGTCCTGGGTCGTCCACACGCTGGTGAAACGAGGCGTCGCCGTCACGGCCTACGACCTGGCCGATGATACGCAGCGGATGCGGCTGATCATGACGCCTGACGAACTGGCTCGAGTCTCCTTCGCGCGCGGCGACATCACCGACCTCAAGAGCCTGACGGCCCTGGTGCAGAGCAGCGCCATCACCGACATCATCCACTTGGCTGCACTCCAGGTCCCGGCCTGCAAGGCCAATCCGGCGCTGGGCGCCCGAGTCAACGTCGTGGGCACGGTCAACGTCTTCGAGGCCGCTCGGGCCGCCGGATTGACGCGCATCGTCTATGCCAGCAGCGTGGCAGCCTACGGCCCCAAGGAGGACTACGCCGCACCGCTGATCAAGCACGACGACGCGCTCGACCCGCGGACACTGTATGGCGTGTACAAGCAGGCCAACGAATCCACCGCGCGAGTCTACTGGGGCGACCACGGCATCAGCAGCATCGGCCTGCGGCCTTATGTCCTGTACGGTCCAGGCCGGGACCAGGGCATGACGTCCACACCGACCAAAGCGATGCTTGCCGTAGCCGCGGGGCTGCCCTATCATATCACCTATGGGGGACGTTTCGGTATGCAGTACACAGAGGACGTGGCCCGGCTCTTTGTCAAAGCCCTCGATGTGAGCTTTGAGGGGGCTGATGTGCTCAACATCGCAGGCAGCATCGTCGATATGAGTGAGGTGGTCAGCGCGATCGAGGCCGCAGGGCCTGCCGCGCGAGGCACCCTCACCTATGAGCCCGCCTCGCTACCATTCCCGGATGGCCAGGATGACACGCAACTCCAGGCTTTGCTGGGGCCGTTTGAGTACACATCGCTTGAAGCCGGTGTCGCCGCTACCATTGCCACGTTCTACAGGGCATTGGCAGATGGCCGGATCAGTGCGGAGACCGTCTAGTACGGTGACAGCAAACGAGGACGGCGCCGGCCAGATCCGGCAAACGTTAGTGCCCGTGCGCGCAGAGGGTGAACTTGTAGAATTCGCCAGATAGCCGGGCACGACGGCCCGTCCTACATGCGGACATACATGTAGGATGGGCTGTCTAGCCCGACCGTCTGCTCGACAGTACAAGGTACTATTCGCGGAACAGGAAATCCACAGCCAAAACACCGCCAAACGCAGCATCAATCAATCCTACAAGGAGCTGGATCATGCGTATACTCACCTACAGAACTGATCGCGGACTCGCCCTCGGGATCAAGACAGACCAGGGCGTCATCGACGTAGCGGCTGCAGCCGCAGCTCTGGGCTGCAGCGGTGTCGCTGCAGCGCCGGCGGCTTTCTACGCGCAGGGCGTTGACGCGATGCCAGCAATGGCTGCGCTGGCGGACAAAGCCGCCGCGGGCGATGGCCCCTGGCTTCTCGACGAGGCCACCCTACAGCTGGGCCCGTGCGTGGCCAATCCCGAGAAGATCCTCTGCGTCGGCCTCAACTACCGCCGCCACGCTGCGGAGTCGGGATCGGCAGTCCCCGAGGAGCCGGTGCTCTTCTCCAAGTTCAACAACGCACTCGCGGCGAATGGCGAGGATGTCCCCTTGCCCGACTCGGCTGAGATGTACGACTACGAGGTCGAGCTAGCGGTCGTGGTCGGCAAGACCGCAGTCAACGTCTCGGAAGACAAAGCACTGGACTACGTCCTGGGCTACACGAACGCCAACGACGTGAGCGCTCGCGATCTCCAGATGCGCAGCAGCCAGTGGCTTCTGGGCAAGACATTGGACAAGTTCTGCCCCATCGGACCGTACTTGGTGACCGCCGACGAGGTGGGTGATCCGCAGCAGCTCACCACCAAGAGCTGGCTGAACGGCGAACTGCGCCAGAACTCCAACACCGCGGACATGATCTTCAGCAGTGCCCAAGTCATCGCCTACGTCAGCCAATACTTCACCCTCAGGCCGGGCGACGTTATCTTGACGGGCACGCCGGAGGGCGTGATCCTGGGTATGCAGGAGAAGGTCTGGATGAAGCCGGGCGATGTAGTGAGTGTCGAGGTCGGTGACTTCGGGAAGCTCACCAACAAGCTGGTCTAGAAGAGAGTGAGCCCTATGACACAGAGGACGACAGAACGCTGGGATATCTTCGAGCTGGCACTCAAGGGACCGGCCAACGGCAATCCCTTCCGTGACGTCACGTTCGCCGCGACATTCACCTACGGGCACCGCGCCGTCGAGGTCGAGGGGTTCTATGACGGCAATGGCATCTACAAGGTCCGCCTGATGCCCGATGAGGAAGGCGAGTGGCGCTACACCACGCACAGCAACGTCTCGGCGCTGGACGATCAGACCGGCAGCTTCGTCTGCACCCCGGCGAGCGAGGGCAACCACGGCCCGGTACACGTCCACAACACCTACCACTTCCAGTACGCGGACGGCACGCCGCATCTCTCCTTCGGCACGACCTGCTATGCGTGGAACCACCAGGGCGATGCACTGGAGGCACAGACGCTGGCGACGCTCAAGGATGCGCCGTTCAACAAGCTGCGCATGTGCACCTTCCCCAAGCACTATACGTTCAATCAGAACGAGCCTGAACACCACGCCTTTGAGACCAGGCAGGATGGTACATTCGATTTCGAACGCTTCAACCCCGCCTTCTTCCAGCACCTGGAGCGGTGCATCGCCGGCCTGCGCGATCTGAGCATTGAGGCGGACTTGATCCTGTTCCACCCCTACGATAGATGGGGTTACGCCACAATGGACGCCGAGATCGATGACCGCTACCTCCACTACATCATCGCGCGCCTGGCAGCTTACCGCAACATATGGTGGTCTATGGCTAACGAGTTCGATCTGATGAAAGCCAAGTCGATGGCGGACTGGGACCGTTACTTCAAGATCGTGCAGACCTACGACCCATACCAGCATCCGCGATCCAACCACAACTGCAGGGCTTTCTATGACCACAGCAAGCCCTGGGTCACCCACTGCAGTATCCAACGGTCGGACATGGAGCGAGTCGATCAGTGGCGCAAGGAGTACGGCAAGCCTATCGTCGTTGACGAATGCCAGTATGAGGGCGATATTCCCAACAACTGGGGCAACATTTCGCCGCAGGAGATGACACACCGGTTCTGGGAAGGATCCGTGCGCGGCGGGTATGTCGGCCACGGTGAGACCTACGTGCACCCTGACGATATCCTCTGGTGGTCGAAAGGCGGCGTGCTACACGGCGAGAGCCCGGCCCGCATCGCCTTCCTGCGCAAGATTATGGAGGCCGGCCCCCAGATCGATCCCCTCAGCATCACTTGGGATCTGACCGAGAGTGGCAGCGATGACTATCGCCTGGTCTATGTGGGCCGCCATCAGCCGGCCTACAAAACGCTGCGGCTGCCCGAGGACAAAACGTACACTGTGGAGGTCATCGACACCTGGGAGATGACCATCACCCAACTCGATGGCACCTACTCGGGTACGTGCCGCGTGGAACTACCGGGTAAGCCACACGTGGCTCTGCGAGTGAGGCGCATCAGTTAGCAGTCACACGCCCGGTCCTTGCCCTGCGTAGTGCGATCGCATTGTGCAGGGCACGCTGTTTCTGACCTGAGTGGCAAACCATCTGGCCAGACGCCTAGGGGGAATCGGATGTGGTGCGAACACAGAGTCATCCTCATCGGGGGCACATCGCATGTGGGCAAATCGACGGTCTCTCGAGCACTAGCAGAGCGGTTTGGGTGGGTCTGCCGCCCGACAGACAAGATGGCGCGTCATCCCGGACGTCCATGGCAGACAGCACCGGCACAGGTTCCTGCGCACGTGGCCGACCACTACAGGTCACTGCCTGTCGATGAACTTGTCGCCGACGTCCTGAGACACTACACAGACAACGTCTGGCCGCAAGTAGCGCGTCTGGTTGCCCTGCACACGACTGATCTCGCCACCAGCCTGCTGATCGTGGAAGGATCGGCGGTGTTACCCGAACTCGCGGTGACCGTAATGCACCACGGCGTCGCAGCAATCTGGCTCACGGCTGACGACGAACACCTCCAGGACCGAATCCACAGAGAAAGTCGACACGCCCTGAAGACATCTCGCGAGAAGGAACTTATCGACAAGTTCGTGGCGCGAACCTGTATGTTCAACCAGCGAACAATAGAAGTCGTGAAACGGCTTGGCCTCGCGAACGCGGACGTGCGGGACGCATCCAACAGCGACGAGCTGAGGGACCTGTGTCTGTCAGCCCTCGAGGAGCAGGGGTGCAGGCTACGCCGCTAGAACTGAAACCAGTTCTCCGGGGGCCAGAGAACCAAGGGCGGTCCGTACACCAGACGCAGCGTGAAGAGCACGTGGAACACTGTGCTGATGATGAGGATAGCCAGGATCCAGGGGTGGCGCTTCACACTGGTCTTGTGGCTGAACATCGAGCGCGCGACCCAGCCCCCGGCGAACCCGCCCAACAGGGACATCAGATTGAGCGTGAATTCCGGCACCCGCCATCCCTTCAGCAGCTTCCCCAGTTCCGAAACCCGCTTGTCCCAGGCATACAGCGCCCAGGTCATGATGGTGAACGCCAACAGCCACGTGACGTACGGGTTTACCGTCAATCGATCCTGAAAAGCGACGGCCAAAAAAACAGACAGGCCGACACCGAGCGCGGTGTAGATGGTATGATTTCGGCTCATAGACTCCTAGTCTCGTGCACTATACTGAGGAAGAAGTTCCAGATAGCTATCATCCTCACCCTCGGGTACTGGAGGACGGTAGTCTGGCGATTGATGGCGGAAGTAGGTGTTGTAGAGCTCTGCATAGTGGCCGCCACGCGCCATCAGCGAATCGTGGCTGCCCTCCTCGATGATCTCACCCTCACGCAGGACGAGGATACGGTCGACCGCGCGGATCGTCGAGAGGCGGTGCGCAATGAGAATCGACGTGCTCTGCGACAGGATCAGGTCAGTGGCGTCCTGAATCTGCGCCTCGGTGAAAGGATCAATGCTGGCCGTTGCCTCGTCGAGGATGAAAATGGCCGGCCGCTGCACCAGGACGCGCATCAGAGCGACGAGCTGACGCTGGCCCATCGAGAGCTGTGCGCCACGCTCGCCGACGTCTGTCTCCAGGCCATTCGGCAGAGTGTTCAGCCACGCACCATCGCCGATCTGGCGGGCCATCGACAGGATCGCCTCGTCGGTGATGTCGGCCCGCCCGTAGCAGATATTGTCGACTACGGTGCCCGAGAAGAGAAAGGGCATCTGCGAGACAATGCCCAACTGCCGGCGATAAGCTGTGAGATCGAGAGTCCGGATATCCCGGCCATCCACGAGGATCTCACCACTCTGGTACTCATAGAAGCGGGCCATGAGGTTGGCGAGGCTGCTCTTGCCGGCGCCGGTGTGACCAACCAGCGCGATGCTCTCCCCTGACTGGATATGCAGATCAAAGCCTTTCAGCACTTGCTCCTGCTCTGTATAGCGGAAATTGACCCCGGCGAACTCGATATCCCCGCGAAGTTGTCCCACCGGTTGATCATCCGTCTGCACGACTTGGGCCTCTGCATCAATCAACGCAAAGACACGCTCGGCTGCCGAGAGCCCGCCCTGGAACTGGTTCCAGAATGCCGCTATGCTCAGAATCGGGAACCAGAAGCGGTCCATACTGGAGACGAAGAGGTACCAACTGCCCACGCTGATCGCGCCTGTCGCCGTGATAATCCCGCCGAAGTAGACAATCACGGCAGTCCCGATCCCCGATAGAGCATGGAGCATAGGGAAGCTCAGCGCCAGCGTATACCCGCGGCGCAGGTTGACGCGGTAGGACTTGTTGTTGATCTCCTCGAACTCATCGTAGATCGCTCGCTCCTGCCGGTAGTTCTTGGCGACGCTGATGCCGGTCACAGCCTCTTGGATAGCTGTATTGACCTCGGCCATCACGCGGAAGCCCTGGCGGGTGACCTTGCGCGCCAGGCGACGCAGGCTTAAGGCAACCACCAGCACGACCGGCACGAAGGCCAGCATCATCACCGTCAGCCGCCAGGAAATGGAGGCCATATATCCCATCAGGAGAACGACCTGGAGCACCTGCCCCAAGAAGTCCGTCACCAACTGGATGACCTGAGCGAACTCCTCGGTGTCCGACGTGATCCGGCTGATGATGCTGCCGGAGCGGAACCTATCAAAAAAGGAAAGATCGTGACGCATGGATGCCGAGAAAGCATCGTCGCGCAGCGTGAGCATCATCGAACCGGTCACCCGCGCCAGCATACGCCCGCGCATCCAGTTGCCGCCCCAATCCACGATCCCGCCAATCAGAACAACGCCGATGATTCCCAAGAGCATCACCAGGTTCTGCCGATCTCTGACCAGGACATCCAACCCGCGCGCCATCACAATGCGTGGCACCACCGATATCAGCGACGTTGTCACCGTGATCGCAGCCACCAACGCAACCTGCCGCGCGTGCGGTCTGAAGTATCGGTAGATGCGCCGGAGCAATTCTCGATCACTGTACTCGCGGTCGTACCCCTCTTCTCTCAAACCATGCATGAAGCCCATAGATCTCCTGTACGGATCACTCGTAGCGAGCGAAGATGTCGCGATAGGCCTCCGAGGATGCCATCAGTTCCTCGTGAGAACCCACCTCATCAACGCGCCCCTGCTTCATCACCACAATCAGATCCGCCCAGCGAATCTGTGAGAGACGGTGCGTGATCAGGAACGTTGTGCGGTTCGCGGCGGCCCGCTCGATAGCCCGCTGGATGCGATCCTCGGTCTCACTGTCAACGGCGCTGGTTGCGTCGTCAAGGATCAGAATGGCCGGGTCGGTCAGGAACGCCCGGGCCAGGGCGATTCTTTGGCGCTGGCCGCCGGACAGTGTCGTCCCGCGTTCGCCGACCACCGTATCGTAGCCATCGGCGAAGCCTATGATGAATTCGTGGGCCTGAGCGGCCTTGGCAGCAGCCTCGATCTGCTCGGGTGTGGCGTCCGGGTAGCCGAAGGCGACATTCTCGGCAATGGAGCGTGAGAAGAGGAAGATATCCTGTTCGATGGTCGAGATCTGGCGTCGCAGTACGGCCAGATTCCAGTCGCGAACGTCGATTCCATCGACCGTAACGTGGCCCTCATCCACATCGTAGATGCGGTTGATCAACTTGGCTAGCGTGGATTTCCCCGAACCGGTCTGGCCGACAATCGCCACGGTCTGCCCGGGCTTGACGGTGATGTTGATATGCTCAAGAGCCACCGACTGCTCGCCAATCCGGCACCCCTCATCCGGCGGCGAGTAGCAGAACGAGACGTTCTCAAAGGTCACCCCACCCCGAATCACACTGTCGTGGCCGGTGAGATTCTCACCCAGGTCGGTGCGCGCGTTGATCAGCTCAAGCAGCCGCCGTGCACTGGCCAAACCTGAAGCAACCCGGGGGTAGGCAAACTGCCCGGTCCACGTGGGAAACCCGAAGAGCATCAGAATCCCGCTGTACGCGATGACATCGCCGACCTCGAGAAGACCGGCACGGAAGAGCACCATCGCGTGCAGGGTCCCACCGGCGATCAGCAACGCCAACAGCAGCCGCGGCAGGAACTTGGCCTGGATATCCCGATTCCACACGAAGGCTTTCCGCCAGTCAGAGACGGAACGGCGGAACCGCCCAATCTCGTAGGCTTCCTGAGCAGCGCCCTTGACGGTCTCCACGCCCTCGATCGCCTCGACCAGCGTCGTATTCATATGACCAAACTCACGACGCACAGCCTCACTCACGGGACGCAGCTGCCGCAAGTAGCTGGAGATGACGTAGCCGTAGAAGAAGAGGTAGAGGAGAGGCGAGAGTATGAGCTGGGGATGGATCCCAGGTGCGACAAAGAGCGGCATCAATACGAAGATGGCCGAGCCGATCACGAAGTTGAGACCGGGGTTGAACATGAAGTTGATCTCCCGGACGTCATTGGTGGCACGGGCCATCAGTTCGCCCGTGGGGTGAGCATCGTGGAAGGCCATGCTCTTGCCGATCAAACTCGCATAGAGCTCATCGCGGAC